>MGTJ01000032.1:0-3826 GCA_001799395.1 Desulfobacterales bacterium RIFOXYA12_FULL_46_15
ATTTTAATTGCTGGTGGTAATCGAAACATAAAAAGGAAATGGATTTAAATAATACCCTTGTCTTTGAGTTCCCGGACCCGGTCTTTATCAAATCCGAGGCTTTCAAGAATTTGCCTCGTGTTCTGGCCAAATGAAACCGGCAAGGATTTCACGCTTCCCGGTGTTTTTTCAAGTTTGACAGGAATTCCAGGAGAAAGATTGCCAGCATCATCTTTGAAAAGGATTTTCCTTTCCTTGAAAAGAGGGGTCTGTATAGCTTCGTCAAGGGTTTTGACAGGGGTTACACAGGCATCGAGATCCTTGAAGGTTTCTTCCCAGAAGGCCAACGGTTGTGATCTGAATGTTTTTTTCAGTTTTTCCAGGACCTCTTTTCTATGGAATTCGTCATACTGAAGTGGGATCAGATCCGGTAAATCCAGCTTCAGACATATTTTTTTCCAGAAAACATGTTCGACCGCCCCGACTGCAATGCTTTTTTTGTCCTTTGTTTCATAGGTGTTGTAACAGGCATAACGGTGGGACAGCATGGAGTCCGACCTCGCGGGGAAAAAGCCGGTTATACTGCGGAAAAATTCCAGTACCGGAAAAAAGCAGGCCAGGGAATCGGTAATGGAAATATCGATATACTGGCCCTGGCCGGTTTTCTGCCTGTGAAACAGGGCCAGAAGGATGCCTGTTACAGCGGTCAGTGCACCCGTGATATCAGCCGTCTGGATGCCGGGAATGGACGGAGGACCGTCCTTTGCCCCCATCAGGTCCAGAAGTCCCGTTAAACCAAGATAGTTGACATCATGGCCGGGTTTGTCTTTGAAGGCCCCGGTTTGACCGAACCCTGAAATTGAGCAATAAATTACGCCCGGGTTCACAGGCAGAATATCTTTATAGGCGACACCAAGCTTTTCTGCCACCCCGGGCCGGAATCCTTCGATGATAACGTCGGTATCCCTTGCAAGATCCAGAAAAATCTGCCGGCCCTGATCCTGTTTAAGGTTAAGGGTCATGTGTTTTTTGTTCCGGTATAGAGGACGGACAAAATGATTCTCTTTTTCAAACCTCCGGTCTTCCATACTGAGAACATCAGCTCCATGATCAGCCAGGATCATGGAGCACAGAGGCCCAGGGAGAAGTCTTGACAGATCAATCACTTTAATATTTTCAAGACTTCCCCGGCTTGCCTTATCCATAAAAATCCCTATCCTCCAAAGCACGGATCAGGCATGTCCACCATGGTCCCGGACAATGCATCGATGGCATCCATTTTCCCGAGGGTCTGTGGCAGGATGGTTTCCATAAAATATTGCGCAGACAAGACCTGGCCCTGATAGAACATTTTATCTTTGGCTCTTTTACCCGGAAGCCCGCCTTCCTTTTCTATCTCCCGGAGTCTTAATGCAGCCGCATTGGCCCGCCACAGCAGCATCCATGCCATGATCACATCCCCTGTGACATCCAGAAAGGGGCTGGCCTGGGCAAAGGCATGCTTGATTTTGTCCGACATGACGGCACTGCCAAGAGCCATAGCCGTGTTGCCAAGCTTATGGACAGCTTTTTCAAACTTTGGAATCATATCCTTGAGGGCCGGTAATTCAGATGCTTTTTTCATTGTATCCTGCATCATAACCAGAAGTTCCATGGTAACAGCCCCTTTTTTCATACCCATTTTTCTCCCGAGAAGATCCATGGCTTGGATTCCGTTGGTGCCCTCGTAGATGGAATTGATCTTGGAGTCCCGGAGGAGCCTCTCAACCGGGCAATCCCGGGTGTATCCATACCCTCCGAAAATCTGGACTGCCCTGACGCAGCATTCAAATCCCTTGTCCGTGCAATAGGATTTAACCACAGGGGTGAGAAGTTCGATCATATCCGATATCTTTACTTTTTCATCCTGGGTTGAAGCGCACTCCATTTTATCAAAAAGCATGGCGATAAAATAAACAAGGCTTCTCATCCCTTCCACGTGGGATTTCATCCACAAGAGCTCCCGCCGGATATCCGGGTGGTTGATGATGGCAACAGATTCGGCATTTTTTTCCATTATTTTTGTCAGATCACGGCCCTGTTTTCGCTGTCTTGCATAATCAAGAGCATAAAGATAGGCAGAGGAGGCGTTGAATAATCCAAGGGAGCCGACTCCTAACCTGGCTTCATTCATCATGTGAAACATCACCTTCATGCCCTGATTTTCTTCACCTAAGAGTTCTCCCCGGCAATCACCTTTTGAACCAAAGGCCAACTGGCAGGTGGGGCTGGCATGGATACCCATTTTTTCCTCAATGCCGGTGCAGATGACGTCATTGGGTTGACCCAGGCTGCCATCGCCGTTAACCCGGATCTTGGGAACCAGAAAAAGGGATATGCCTCTGGTGCCGGCCGGGGCGCCTTCAATACGCGCCAGAACAGGGTGAATGATATTGGATGTCAGATTGTGCTCTCCGCAGGTAATAAAGATTTTGTTCCCAATGATGGAATAAGTGTTGTCTTTATTTTTCCTTGCTGTAGTTGTCAGTGACCCGACATCAGACCCGGCTTCAGCTTCGGTCAATACCATGGTGCCGGTCCATTCCCCAGTGTACATCCGGTCCATATAAAGCCTTTTTTGCTTTTCAGTACCAAACAGCTCAATCATCTTGGCAGCGCCATGGGTTGCAAAACCGAATGCTCCAAAGGAAAAATCAGCACCGATAATATATTCCAGAGCTGCCTGGGTAATGGAAAAGGGGAGTCCCTGACCTCCGATCCGGGGGTCCTCCATCATGGAAATCCATCCGCCTTCCCTTAACTGCTCGTAAGGGCGGTGAAAGGATTCCGGGATTGTAACCTGGTTATTTTCAAAGATCAGGCCTTCTTTGTCTCCTATTTCGTTAAGGGGCAGAATCTCTTTAATGGCAAAATGTCTTGCCTCGTTTATGACCATGTCAAACATTTTTCTGTCAAAATCCCTGAACTTGTCTTTTTCTACAAGCTTTTCCACCTGAAGCTGCTCAAAAAGGACAAAATCCACATCACGCCTGTCTGCAATCAATTGTGCCGCCATTTAATTCCCCCTTTTGGTAATTGTTTAAATTCAAGAAAAAGAAAATCGTGCGATGATCTCCTTCATGATTTCATTGGTTCCGGCAAATATGGAAGTGATCCTGGAATCCCGAAAAGTCCTGGCAACCGGACATTCTTCCAGGGAGCCGAAATCCCCGATCAGATCCAGACACCTTAATGCCGTACGTTTGACAAGATCGGTGGCAAAATATTTTCCCATGGATGTTTCCTTGATGATATTTTTTCCTGCCATATGCTGTTGCACCAATTTTTCCATGAATACTTCAACAATTTTTATTTCAGTGGCCATTTCCACCAGGGCAAAGCGGACTGCCTGGGAGTTGATGGAGGGTTTTGGCCCGGTTCTTTGTTTTTTCATATAGTTTGTGGTCCAGTCCACCATGTTTTTTGAAAAATAAACCGTGCTGACCACACAGACAAGCCTTTCCTGCTGGAGTTTGGCCATCAGCATTTTAAAACCCCGGCCCTTTTTTCCAAGGCGGCCGGCTTTGGGAATCCTTACGTCGGTAAAGAAAAGTTCGGCCGTATCCTGGCTTTTCCAGCCCATCTTTTCAAGCGGCTTTCCTTTTTTAAACCCTGGAGTCCCGCTTTCAACAAGGTAAAGGGATACTGCCTTGTGGGGGTCTTTTTCATCCGGGTCCCTTGCGGCCAGCACAACCAGGTCGCAGTTCACTCCATTGGAAATAAAGGTTTTAGCCCCGTTGATAACGACATCTTTGTTGTTTTCCACAGCCGTGGTGGTCATGGATGCCAGATCGTTTCCTGCGTCCGG
>MGTJ01000032.1:3904-17649 GCA_001799395.1 Desulfobacterales bacterium RIFOXYA12_FULL_46_15
ATAGCTTTCTATGTACGGCACCACGATATCACTGTGGATAAACGCAGCAAGACCATTGTGGTTTGTTCTCGCAAGCTGCCTTGCCACAATGACCGAATGAAGGAAATCACCGCCGGTACCACCAAATTTCCGCGGCAGACAGGGACAGAGGAACCCTTGTTCCCCCATTCGTTTCCATATGGATTTGGGAACGATCTTTTCTTTTTCCCATTTTTCAATATCAGGGATCACTTCTGTGTCAAGAAAATTTCCAAGCCTTTCTTCAAATTCAAGATGGCCCTTGGAAAATGTCAGAATTTCCATTGGTTTTTCCTTTTGATCACCTCTTTTGCCAGGCTGTTTTTCAGCCCCCTGCCGCAGGGATGGGTTATCCGGATGGCTTTTGCATCCCTGTAAAACCGCTCCACCTCATATTCGGACATATATCCATAACCGCCCATCAGCTGAACTGCTTCGTCCGCGACATTCACCGCAGCCATAGACGCAGCCGTCAGAGCCATGGCGGCAATGTCTTTTTCAAATCGTCCCTGGTCGATAAGCCATGCCGCCTCAAAAATAAGAAGTTCGGCAGATCTGATCTGAACGGCCATGTCGGCAAATTTGTGCTGTGTGACCTCAAAGTCTGCGATAAACGTATTGAACTGTTTTCTTTGTTTTGTATAGTCAAGGCTCCTGTCCATGGCTCCCCTGGCTATTCCGGCAGCCATGGCAGCCCTGGACACCTGGTCGATTATCAGAAATTTTTGAACAATGTCCAATCCTGTGCCGGGATCGGTCACAAGATTTGAAACCGGAACCGGTACATTGCTAAATTCCACATCCGCAACAGGGCTCATCCTCAATCCCAGTTTTTCTCCCAGGGGGCTGATGTGAATTCCATGGGTTTTCTTTTCAACAATCAACAGGGATGTCTCTGCTTTTGGTGCTTGATCAGAAGGAACCCGGCAAAGGACAATAAAAAAATCAGCAGGCTCTGCAAAAAGTACATATTCCTTTTTCCCGTTCAATATAAGGAATTTGCCTTGATCAACAGCCGTGGCAGAGATATCGGAAAAATTAAGGCAACCGCTTTTTTCTGAAAAAGCACAGGCACATAGTTTTTCCCCATCAAGCATTGGGTATAGAAAATTAGCGTTTATGGCTTCATTTCCGGCAAGATAAAGGCATTCAGCTCCCCGGCAGGCTCCGGCAACAGATGTCCCAAGACCTGAATCTGCAGCACATAATGCACCTGCCGTGAGAACCTGATCGGTCATGGCAAGGCTTGAACCTTGAGCTTCTCCATTCATGTGAACACCTGCAAGCCCAAGCCCGGCAGCCTTTTTCCAGATATTTTCAGGAAATTTTCCTTTCTTGTCCATATCTGCTGCAATGTCCTTATCAAATTCACCTTTTGCAAATTCTTTTGCTGCTTTCAGAATACTCTTCTGGAACCGGGTAAGACTAAAATCCATTGCTTTAGTCCTCCAGGGAAAAAACAAGGCACTGTTCGACCTTGGGTGAAAACCTGTCCGGCAGGGTCTTTTTACCGGAAATCTTCACCTTTTTCCCGATAAGTCCCATTGATGCGGAATCCGGGTCAATCCCTTCAAGGTTTCCCATCATATGAATACCGGAATTGCCAAGGACCAGGGCAACAATAAATGGTGCATTCCGGCCTTCGGCCGCCACCCGGATGACGGTAAAAGTCCGGATGACTCCCGTGGTATCGTATGGTTTTGCTGAAAGGCCGGTGCTGCCGCAATGGTTGCAGTATACGGAAGTATGAAAGGAAAAATTGTGGCATTTATCACAAAAAACTCCTAGAAGCTCCCCTTTTGCAAGACCCTCCTGATAATCCTTGAATAATAATGGCTGTTTTATCATGGATGACTCCTTAATATCAGATTGCAAACAGTTCCGAATTCTCCGCCCAGGGTGTCTACAAAGCCTGTTTTAGCCCCTTTGACCTGCCGTTTTCCGGACAGACCCCTGAGCTGTTCGACAATTTCAGTCACCTGTGCCGCTCCTGTCGCTCCAATGGGATGTCCCTTGGCCTTGAGACCGCCTGAGGGATTGATCACCGCTTTCTTGCTGCCCAGCCGGGTTTCGCCGTTCTTTGCCGCATCATACCCTTTCCCGAATTCATAAAATCCAAGCCCCTCAATGGCAAGGATCTCGGCAATGGTAAAACAATCATGAAGTTCACACAGATCAATGTCAAAAGGGGTGACCCCGGCCTGTTTGTAAGCCTGTGCAGCAGCAACTTCCCTGGGCTTGATTCGTGTCATGTCCGGGTTATTGATCACCGGTCCTCCTGCCGCCTGCCCGGTACCAATAATAAAGACAGGCTTATCCGTCATCTGCAAAGCCTTTTGTTTTGTGGTTATCACAACGGCAGACGCACCGTCTGAAAAGGGGCAGCAGTCCAGAAAATGTAACGGATCAGCCACCATAAAACTGTCCAGGACTTTTTGAACGCTTATTTCTTTTTGGAACTGGGCCTTGGGATTCATGGCGGCATGGAAATGATTTTTTACAGAGACATGGGCCATGCATTCCTGCAGCTCACGGATATCTATTTTGTATTTATCGGCATACATGTGGGCGGCCATGGCAAACACACCCGGAAAGGTAATCCCGGTGGGAGCGCTGTAACCGGAATGGGACGCCATGGCAAAGGTTCTGGTGGCAAGCGGAGTATCCATGGCCGCCACCCGTTCCGTGCCCCCTGCAAGGACCACGTCATACACGCCTGATCCTACCAGGAGGGCGGCCTGCCTTATGGCAACCGTGGCCGTAGCACATGCATTTTCAAATCGAAGTGCGGGAGAACCCATGGGAAGCCCAATGGCTGTATGCACATGGGCGGCCATATGGGCCTGTCCTTCTTCAAAATCACCCAGGCAGTTACCCAGGAAAAGCGCTTCGATATTTTTTGGCTCCAGTTTTGATTCTTCAAGGGCCAGGCACGCAGCCTCGCAGAACATTTCAATACAGGTTTTTTCCGACACCCCGAACCGGGTCATGGCTACACCGGCAATAGCAACTTCTCTCATAAAAAAGGTCTCCTTACCGGTCAGCCATGCGCAGACTGCCGTCCAGACGAATGGTTTCACCGTTGATCATGGGGTTTTCAATAATATGACAGGCAAGCAGAGCAAATTCTTTTGAGTCCCCAAGCCTTTTTGGAAACGGGATCTGCCGTGCAAGAGATGCCTTGATCTTTTCCGACAGCCTGCCCAGGATGGGAGTATCGAATATACCGGGTGCAATAGTGACCACCCGGATGCCATAGTCGGCAAATTCCCTGGCAATAGGAAGGGTTATGCCGATGATGGCGGCCTTGGACGCCGTATACCCCACCTGGCCGATCTGCCCTTCATAGGCGGCAATGGAGGATGTGTTGATGATCACACCCTTTTCACCGTCCGGGTTGGAAGAGTTTTCAACCATTTTTGATGAAGCATGGCGAATCACGTTCAGGGTTCCTGAAAGATTCACCCTCATTGTTTTTTCAAATTTGTCCATGGGCATGGGGCCGTCTTTGTCCAGGACTTTTTCAGGAAACCCGATGCCGGCACAACTGATGGCAAAGTGAACAGCACCAAAGATATCTTTTGTCTGTTGAACGGCTGATTTTACATTCAGGTCATCGGAAACATCGGTTTTAATAAAAATGACCCTGTCCTTATATTCACTGACAAGGGCATCAGCCAGACCTTCATTAAGATCAAGAATGGCGGCCCTGGCTCCTTTTTCAACCAGGAGTCGTACACAGGCAGCGCCAAGCCCGGAAGCACCCCCGCTTACAATGGCGATTTTGCCGGAAATATCCATAGGTTTCTCCTTAAAATGAAACAATAAAAAAAATGTTGTTAAAAGTGATAGAGCAAATCACATGCCATTGAAGAAAAATCCAGGGGATTGGATTAAAAAAGACTTAAAAGCTTTTCAGGGAAAGGGTTTGAGCTTGGCTTGCCAGAGAAGGGCCGGTATAAGGGTTTTGGGATACAGGACATGTCGACTGTCCTTGATCAATGACAAGTGTAATCAATCAAGGACACAAATCTATCATTTGCAAAGGCATTCATTTCCAACCCAAGGTTGCTGCGGTTTTTTTTATTTTATACCGGATCGGATCATTTTTGCATACAGCCAGGAACGGCTGATACCCAAGAGTCTTGCAGCCTTTGCCTTATTCCCGCCGGTCGTTTGCAGAGCTTTTTGAATAAGGTCTGATTCATGATCGCTGACACAGGTTTTCAACCCAGGTCTGGTTAATGGCTTTTCAGCCATTTTAAGAGTTTTTGACCTTTCCTGGAGATAAATCGGAAGGTCTCCGGATTCAAGAAAATTTGTCCCTGCAAAATTAATGGCCCGTTCAATCACGTTTTCAAGCTCTCTTACATTGCCCGGCCAGTCATGGGTGTTGAAAATATTCAAAACTTCCCGGGATATATAGGATACAGACTTGCCAAAGGTCAGATTGTATTTTTCAAGAAAATAATTGGAAAGAAGTTCGATATCCCCCATTCTTTTTCTGAGCGGCGGCAGGTTTAGATGGATGACATTAAGCCTGTAATACAAGTCTTTGCGAAAAGCGCCTTCTTTTACCAGTTTTTCCAGATCCTGGTTGGTTGCTGCGATAAACCGGACATTAACTTTTATGGAGCGGTTGGACCCCACCGGTTCAAAGACCTGGTCCTGCAAAACCCTTAACAACTTGCTTTGAAGGCTAAACGACATATCTCCTATTTCATCCAGGAACAAGGTCCCGCCGTCTGCAGCCTGGAGTTTGCCGGTTTTCCCTTTTTCCAGGGCCCCGGTAAACGCGCCTGGCGCATACCCGAAAAACTCAGACTCCAGCAATGAATCCGGGATAGCGGCGCAATTCACCCTGACAAGCGGACCCCGGCAACATATGCCGGCCATGTGAACGGCTTTGGCAACAAGGTCTTTCCCGGTCCCGCTCTCTCCTGTAATCAGGATATTGGAAACCCCTCTTGACGCAATTTCAGCCTCTTTTTTGATTCTTTTAAATTCAGGATCATTGGTAAGGATGGTGTCAAACTCTATGGAGGCATGGGCCTTGTGACGAATTTCATCCCGGTAATAAGCCAGCTCCTGATCCAGGTTATCCAGTTTCAGGGCAAGCTCCCTGATTTCCGCAATGTCTCTGAAAACGATCTTGCACACAGCGCCTATGATTTTTCCTTCTTGTTTAATGGGAAGGGTGGTAACCACATAGGGCTCGCCGTTAATCATCCGGATCTTGTTTTTTTCCGGCATCCCTGTTTTGACGACAATATGAAGCATGGTGTTCTCGATCACCTCTTTGGCCTGCCTTCCCTCAAGGTTTTCACCTTTCCTGTTGAAAAGCATGGAAGCAGGCCGGTTCAGCATGGTAATCCTTCCCTCTTCATCCACGACAATAATGCCGTCATAGGCAATTTCCATTACGGATTCCAGGGTTTCGTACTGGTGGGTCACGCTGGCCAGTTCAGAGATGACACGTGACAGATCCGTTATATCCTGGAACACGATGATGGCGCCTTTTCCATCCTTTTCAACCCTGACCGGCGTAATATTGCACAAAAGGCTTACAGACCCGTACCGGCATTTGGACGAGATCAACGGCTGCTGCAAGGCAATGGTTCCGGTGATATCCAGGCCTGGGAAAAACTTTTTGGCACAAAGACCGGCCGCTGCCTTATGATCCATATTCAGGATTTTTCCCGCAGCCTTGTTGATATCCGTTATATTCCCTTTTTCATCCACGGCGATCAGCCCATTGTGCATGGTATCATAAATAGCACAGAGCCGGGTGTTGAGCATGGCCTCTCTTGTGAACATGGCCTTGATCCAGTCGGCCTTGCTGAATACGCCTGCTACCCTGTTGCGGTCATTTAAAACAATACCTGTTCCTACCCTGGTTGTCTGAACAATCTTTGCCAGGTCCTCATAGGAAATATCATCCCGGGTAGTGATCGGGTCTCTTATAAAAAATTCATCAATGGATGCAGAAGCGCTGGTCCCCGAAGATATGGCATCATACAGGTTGGATTTGGTCATCACACCCTTTAGACAGCCTTCTGAATCAAGAACGGGAAGGCCGTCAAGCTTTGTTTTCCTTAAAAGGGCGGCAGCTCTTGACAAAGGGTCGCCTGTTTTCAGCGGCTCATAGGATCTGGCAATAATATCCTGTAAGATGGTATCTCTCATGATGGATCTTTTCCTTGTGTTAAGGTCAAGGGCTTAGCACTTTACGCATTAAATTTTCCAAATCGGATATTTCCACAGGTTTCATTAAAAAACCCTTTATGCCTATCGCTTCCGATTTTTCCTTATCGATCCTTTCACTGAATCCGGTGCATATAATGACCGGAATATCCGGCCTGATTGAAATCAATTCTTTGGCAAGCTTATCTCCTGTCATTTTCGGCATTGTCATATCTGTAATGATGATATCAAATTGATAAGGTTTTTTTTTAAATTCATCAAGTGCCTGTACTCCATTTGAAAAAATACTTACTTGATATCCGCATGCTTCCAAAATCTCCTGGGTCGGTCTGAGGATGGTCTCTTCATCATCAACAAGCATGACCCTTTCAATTCCTTTTGTCAGGGGTCTTGTATGAATTTTTTGATTCTCATCCGTTTCTTTTATATTTGCTATTGGAAAGAAAAGTCTGAATGCCGACCCCTTTCCAAGGCTGCTATCTACTTTAATGTAGCCGCCAAGTTCTTTAACAATTCC
Source organism: Desulfobacterales bacterium RIFOXYA12_FULL_46_15 (assembly GCA_001799395.1). GTDB lineage: Bacteria > Desulfobacterota > Desulfobacteria > Desulfobacterales > Desulfobacteraceae > Desulfobacula. The sequence goes on from MGTJ01000032.1 coordinate 10,644, forward strand.
GTAAACCAATGACAATCCCAAACCAGTACCTTCCCCAATCTCTTTGGTGGTAAAATACGGATCAAATATTTTACCAAGAATTTTTTCATCCATACCATGGCCTGTATCATTAACCTCAAGCATAAGATATTTGCCGGGTACTGCGTGGAAATCAGGGACACGGTTTCGGTCAGGGATTTCAATCCTGTTTAATTTAACATCCAGTATGCCTCCGGTGTCACGCATGGCATGATAAGCATTGGCACAGAGATTCATTACAATTTGATGGATCTGGGTAGGATCTGCCAGGATTGTTGTACCGGAAAGAATACTCTCTTTGATTTCTATGGTCGATGGGAGCGAAGAATGCATTAATTGAAGCGCTTCTTTTACAGGGATTGAAATATCCAGTAACTTTTTTTCCTGTTCTTTCTTCCTGCTGTAGGTCAGTATTTGCCGTGTCATTTCAGCGGCCCGTTTAGCGCATTGTATAATTTGATCGATATGACCCTTTGCTTTCACAGGATTTTCAATATGTTTTTCTGCCAGTTGAGAATATGCAAAAATGCCGGAAAGGATATTATTAAAATCATGGGCGATACCACCGGCCAAAGTTCCAATCGCTTCAATTTTCTGAATTTGCCTGAGTTGTTTTTCAAGGTGTTTACGTTCGGTGATGTCTTCCGAAATGCCCAGGAGATATTCCGGTTGTCCGTTTTGATCCAATAAAGGTATTTTCTTTGTATGAAGTATTCTTGTCTCCTTTTTTTTGGTCTGGATTGTTTCCTCCGGGATATCAAGGAGTTCTCCTTTTCTTAAGGCTTCTTTATCCTTGTTTGTGAAAAAGTCTGCTTCATTTTGTGTGAAAACATCATAATCGGTTTTATTCATCAGCTCTTCTCTGGAAAACCCGGTCAGCATTTCACCTGCTTTGTTGAAGCGCAAAAATCTTAAATCCGTTGCATCTTTAACAAAAATCATGTTCGGAATATTTTCAATGATGGCGTTTAGAAATATTTCACGCTTTGTAATTTCCTCTTCAGCGCGTTTCCGGGAAACCGTCTCCCATATCATATCCGCAAGTTGCTGAATGATTTCGACATCATGATTTTCATAACCGGTTTTTTTGTTCCCCACTCCGAGAATCGCCATGATTTTTTCCCCGCGAATAACCGGAATCACCATCTCACGGATTATCACGGCATGATTCTTTGGCATACCTTTTTTATGCAACAGATTTGTATAGTCGTTGTGGATTACGGGTTTTTTCTCATAAATGCAGTCAGCCCAAACCCCGGCTTTAGAAATGGGATATTGATGTTCCGGTTTTTCTGCCCTGCACATGTTTGTCAGCGTGTTCGTCGACCATGTTTGCAGTGAAACCGTCTTTTGATCCTCGTCAACAAAATGATAAAACCCGATCTCGCTATCTGTGAGCGCCTCGGCTATATCAAGAAACCTTTGGAGCATTTCTTTGACTGAATGGGTCTGAGCATACTCAAAAAGATTCAGTTGTGCAGCTTGCAGATTTTCCTTTTGCTTATTTTTGGTGATATCCTCTACAATAGCAATATGTGAAGTTGTTTTTTCACTCTCCTTCCACAACGGTGATACTGTAAGCTTAGCCCATACAATGGCACCATCCTTTCTGCAGTATCGCTTTTCTATTGAAAATTCACGGATTTTTCCCTCTATCAACAAGTTCTTTTTTTCTAAATCTTTTTGAAGGTCTTCGGGGTGAGTTATTTTTTCAAAAGAAATCTCTTTCATTTCTTCGGGTGTATAGCCTACGATTTCACAATACTTTTGATTTACTTTGATATAAGTTCCGCTTTCGGCATCACACAAGGCCACACCCACGCCCGCCTGTTCAAAGATAGCCTTTAATAGTCCCTCACTTAATTTTAATTGATTAACCGTCTTAAGCAGCTCAGATGTTTTTGATCTGACTTTTCTTCTTAAGGTGAGGTTAAAAAAAATAAGGCCTGAAAAGATCAATCCGGTAAACAGGAGAAAAAAAGAGATATAACGGAAAAATTCCGGCCGGGTAAGGGATTCTCCCATCCATTTTTTATTGATTGCATCATGTTCCTTTTTAGTGATTAAGGCGAATCCACCCTCTACCATTTTTAATGTGTCTGTCTGGCCTTTTTTTACAGCCCGGTGAAATTTTCCGGTATAAAGATTTAAAGAATAGCGGAATTCATTTTCAATATTCATTTTGTAGAGATAATAAAGAGCCGGGGGCTTATCAATGGAAAACACTTTGATCCGGCCCTCTGTCGCAGCCTCTATGATCTCTTTATAACTGTTGAATTTCTTTAAGCTTGTAATTTTGTTCCTTTCCAATACTTCGATACATGCATCTCCTTGCTTTACTCCGATTGTAAGACCTTGCAGGGATGTAATATTGACTATACCGCCAATGTTTTTATGAAAGAAAACAGGAACATCTATCACAGCATAAGGCTTTGTGAACTCATATTGTTCAGCTCTTTTCTCGTTAAAAAAAATAGTGTCGATCACATCTGCCTGTCCATTGAGCATAAACTCCAGAGCCTTGCTCCAGTCCATGGCTATCAGATTGGCCTTTATCCCTGTTTTTTTTCCCCAAAGCACCCACTCATCAACCAGAATGCCTTGAATATCCCCATTGGAATTTCGGAAAATATAGGGAGGATAATTATCATCTGAAACAACTGTAATGCTTTTTAATGTTTTTCCGGTATCGCCGGCCTGCCCCCAAAATGGAAAAACGCTTTGAAGGAGTAAAGATAAAAGCATCAACCATGAAATTTTATATGTTTGCATATCAGCCTTTTTTTATGGTTTTTTTATATTTTGCGAGACCTTGTTTCTGCCGGTTGTTTTTGATTGATAAAGCGCTTTATCCGCTTCTAATATCATGACTTCCGGTTTGTCGTTTGGCTTGGGGATATAAGTAGACACGCCGAGACTGATGGTCGTCCGGATGGCGATACCCTCATATTCCAGAGAAAACACCTGGACCATCGCCCGAAGCATTTCCGCCAGTTCACAGGCATTTTTGCATTGTTCATCAACCAGCAGGATGATAAATTCTTCTCCGCCGAAACGGGCTGTTATATCAATTTTGCGTTTAAATAAGTAACGGATCATCCTTGCCACGGCTTTGAGATATTCATCCCCGGCCAGGTGTCCGTGTTTATCATTGATTTTTTTGAAATGATCAATATCACAGAGAACCAGGGATAATGCAGTTTGATTTCTGGCAGACTTGTACCATTCAAAAGTAAATACCTCATCAAAATGCCTTCGGTTGTAAAGCCCGGTAAGGCCGTCAACCCTGCTCATCTTCTCCAGTTCGATTGACTTTTCTTTTAGCAAATATTCATTTTTTAGTGAGCCCCAATACTCCCTGTTGCCTCTGTGAGCTATTAACCAAAGATATATCAGATAAAAAAAAGTTACGACGGCAAGAGATATATTGATATGATAAAAGATCAATGTTGAAATGGAAGGTGCGAACATAAGGAAACTGAACAAAACCGATAGGCGTATGTCAGGAATATAAGCCACGGCACCTCCGGAGCATAGCCCAGTGGTGCACACCAGCATCAACAGTTTTGTATCGGATTCTCCTTCCTGAATCATGAACATTGTGTGCCCGATACCCCATATCAGCGCAGTTAAACCAATACTGAAAAAGAATATGCCATAATCGATTTTTTCAAATTTATTCGGTACCCATCTGCCGGCCAGCAAATGAAGAAACCTTACCAGACATATACCGATCATTAAATATAAAAAAATGCCTGAAAATTCAGGATGTCGATCAAAATAGCGGTATGAAAATAAAATGACCCACAGGGTAATTATATAAAAGACAATCCCAACGGCAGATCGTTTCTTAAGATCCTGTATCACCCTTGAATTTAATCTGTAATTTTTAAAATCAAATCCTCCACTTATCCCAATGGAAATTAATAAAAACTCACAATATTAAAATACCCAAAAAATTCAATGGGCCGATAACCCAATTTTTAATAGGGTGGCAGCCTATTGAGAATGGATTATCCGCCTATTGAAAATAGTGCTTTCAACCTATTGAATTATATTGACAATATAATATGCTACTCGCGAAATGGATTAAGCCGGTTGTCATTAAACCTTGTAGTTTATGCCTTTCATGGGAGGGTGATATGCCTGTAAAACATTATGGTCAAGAAAATTCAGTCCTAAATAATTGGCCGGATGAATCAACATCAGAATTTATAGCCGATAAAGACATCATTTGTCATGGCAGCGCCCTAAACTGGCTTTCAACACTTTTATACCAATTTCACCAATTGCTGAACCGGATCTGTGATTCTATTAATTTTTGGAAATCGGGACAGATTAATTCGGAACGTGAAAAAAAATCTTTGGCGCTCCAGGTCATCCGTTCCCAAAAATATGAAGCCATGGGAATTATTATGGGCGGCGTCACACATAATTTTAACAATATTCTGATGTGTATTATAGCCAATGCTCAGAAAGGGGAAAGTTTATCCGGAAATCCGGAAATAAAAGACCGCTTTGGGAAAATATGTCAAGTCGCAAGAAAAGCTGCTGAAATATCAAAGCAATTGGTAGACTTAAGCAAACCGGACCCACAAGTTCAGTATGATTATTTTTCACTCAATGATATTATAAAAGAAACAGTGCTGCTTGTCAGGTCGTCCTTTCCGGTGTCAATTCAAATCGAGGAGGATCTTGGCTCTGGAATCGGAATCATCATCGGCAATTCATGCCAGATCCAACAAGTGCTTATGAATCTTCTTGTGAACGCTTATCAGGCGATTCCAAGTTCCAACGGCAATATCCGGATCAAAACATCAAAAAGCATCTTAAAAGAACAATCTGCTGAAAATGGGGGGTTATTGCCTGGCCGTTACCTGGAATTGACGGTAAAGGACAACGGGTCCGGAATGGATGAAACCACTTTGAAGAATCTTTTTGTCCCTTTTTTTTCAACAAAAAAGGAGAGCGGGGGATGCGGGCTTGGCCTTTCAACAGCGATGTATATCATCAAACATCATAATGGACATATCCATGCCGCAAGCAAGCCGGGTGAAGGATCTACATTCAAAATCCTGTTTCCTGCAATTAATTAAAATAAAAGTATGCTGTATGCTTTATTCCAAAGGGGAAAATATAATTTAACAATTTGTTAGGAAAGGAAAAACAAATGAAGAGAAATTTGATTCACGGGTTAATTGTTTTATTTTTTATGTTCTGCATTCAGGGGGCGGCGATGGCCGCAGAACCTGCCACCAAAGAAGAATGCATGGCAAAATGCAAAGAAGCGGCCGACATGGTTAAAGCAAAGGGGTTAGAGGCAACACTGGCCGTTCTTAATGACAAAGCCGGTCCCTTTGTCTGGAAAGACTCCTATGTATTCTGTATCAGCATGGAAACATTTGCCGTTATTGCCCATCCGGTTATCCCGAATCTTATTGGTAAAAATATGATGGGCACAAAAGATACGAACGGGAAACTTTTTTTTGCAGAATTTCAAAATGTTGCTGCCGGAGCCGGTTCCGGATGGGTTGATTATATGTGGCCCAAACCTGGGGAGAAAGATCCTTCACCGAAATCAACCTATGTGTATAAAATTCCGGGCCAGAATGTTTTCTTGGGAGCAGGCATCTATAAATAAATTCGATAAGGAGCCGGATGATTTAAATACCAGCCCTGAAACAGGTTATTCCAGGGCTGGTAGTATAGGAGAAGACCCATGGCCCAATTAAATTTCAAACTGTTTTCATCCATTAAAATGAAATTAATCGTTTTTACGATTATCGGGATATTGGGTGTTTCCTCAATAACATTGATTAACAAATATTTTGACAGCTCAAAAAATCAAGTTATTTATCTGGGCCGCATCAGCCAGGATGTTGCCGGTTCGATTTTAAACATCATGGTTATGGAAGCGCAGTTGATTGGCTCTTCCCATAATGATCCAGCTCCTTACACGGCAGAGCGGGAAACCATGAAAAAAGCCATGACCCTTTTAAAGGAAAACGCAAAACAGGAAGATATCAGGAAAGCAGCAGAAAATATATTTTTACTGGAAGACAGGCATGCTCAGGTTTTTAAAGATATCCAGGCAGCATTGGTCAACATCGATAAGGTAAAAGCGGATTTTAATGCAACCAATGAGAATATCTCGGAGCTTTTAAAAACAGTCGTCAAGTCGGTCGATCAAAAGGAAACGGAATTATTGATGCAGGGGGTTGTGCTCTCTTCCGATTTCATATCTGCCAGAAAAGAAACCGGTGATTTTTTATTTTTTGGCAATGAAAGGCTGGTCAACCTGTTAAGCAACCTTTTTATTTATGATGACCTTGAAAAATATCTCAATAAAAAGACCCATCTCGAAAAAGCCATGGGACTTTCCCTTAACAATCTTTCCCTTGTTTATAAAACATCCAGGTCCAAGGAGTTTAATGAAATACTGGTAAAGGTGAAAACCCTGCTGGTTACATCTCAGGATCAGGAGATAAGCCTTCTTGAGGAATGGAAAAAAACCAAATCCCTGATGCCGGAACTCAACGCTACCGGCAAGGAAGTTAAAAAGGCGGCCGGCAGCATTGCAGATATGGCAGACAGTGAACTTAAAAAAAGCATTCAAACGGCAAATTTTAACAATCTTATCGTTTCCTTTGCCGTTATCGTTTCATTGTTGATATTGAGTGTTGTCATTACAAGAGGGATTATCAGACCCATTGGGCAAACCGTGGATATGCTGAAGGATATCAGTCAGGGCGAAGGTGATCTGACTAAACGCCTGGATGCCGGCAGCCAAAATGAGATGGGAGAAATGGCCCGCTATTTCAATCAATTCATAGAGAAATTGCAGGGCATTATCGGCAGCGTCACAACCAATGCCAATACTGTGGCGTCGTCATCAACGGAATTGACGGCTGTTTCGGCCCGGATGACAACAAATGCCCGGAATACCGCTGAGAATTCCAATACCGTTGCAGCGGCCGCAGAAGAGATG
>MGTJ01000033.1:0-28586 GCA_001799395.1 Desulfobacterales bacterium RIFOXYA12_FULL_46_15
CTGAAGATTTAAACCGGATGCTCCGGCAGTTTAAAATATAGGTGACAATTGACACTCTGAAATGAAAAATGATAAATTACACCATACTTCACGGATTTTCATCAGAAATCAAGCCTGATAGGGGTTTACCCGATAGAATGATAAGGATGGGTGAAGAATGGAAATCGACACATCGGTCCTGCACAAAGAAGGTCTTTTCACTGCGATTCTCAAGACGGTCAGCGACGGCATCACGGTCATAGACAAGGATCTGAAGATTTTATTTCAAAACGAGAGCATCTATCAGGTTTTCGGACTTCAACTCGGTCAATATTGCTATCATGCCTACCGCGGCCGCAGCGAACCATGTGAAAATTGTCTTATCCTGGAAGTGATCAAGGATGGAATGCCACGAAAAGGGCTAAGGGATATTCAACTGCCGAATGGTAATATTTTATGGCTTGAATTCTTTTCCGGACCTTATAAAGACCCAAAAGGAAATATAATCGGTGCTGTAGAGGTTATTCGCGACGTCACTGAACAAGTGCGCATAACAAAAGAGTGTTTTACATTTCGAAGGGAGATGGAGCGGCAGGCTAAGTTTGAAAACATCATAACCCAATCAAAACAGATGAAGACGATCTTCCATCTTATTGAACGGGTGGCTTTCACTAACAGCACCGTCTTGATCACAGGAGAATCCGGAACCGGAAAGGAACTCATTGCAAAGGCCATCCTTTTAAATTCAAGCCGAAAAGATAAGCCCTATGTCACCGTCAACTGCGGTGCCATTCCGGAAAATTTGCTGGAATCGGAATTGTTCGGCCATGTCAAAGGTGCATTCACCAGTGCTGCAGGAGATCATCCCGGATTAATCGAGACAGCAGATGGGGGCACATTATTTCTTGATGAAATCGGAGAGATCCCTCTATCATTACAAGTCAAGCTCTTGCGCTTTTTACAGGAAGGAGAATCGAGACGGGTCGGGAGTACTGTAACAAAAAAATATGATATACGTATCATTTCAGCAACAAACCGCAATCTTGAAGATGAGGTAAGAAATGGATCTTTCCGTGAAGATCTGTTCTTCAGGTTGAGCGTAATTCCCATATTTATCCCGCCGCTTCGTGAAAGAAAAGAAGATATCCCTATTATAGCCAACCATCTACTCCAATGTCTTTGTGATAAACACGGCAGGACAATTTCAGGGATATCTTCTGCAGCTTTAAAATTGCTTATGGATTATTCATGGCCCGGAAATGTCAGAGAATTGGAAAATGCCATAGAATATGCGCTTCATCTGACGGATGAAGGCAATTCCATAATTCCCGAACAGCTCCCACCCAAAATTTCAGGAAAAAACATGTCGGAGGGTGTTCAACACGGATTTATTTCCATCGACACCTATGCCCGGCAAACAATCTTAGCCTTACAGAATAGCCATTCCGAAGAAGATATTGCCGGCATTCTGGGGGTCAGTCGTAAAAACCTGTGGGAAAAAAGAAAACGATGGGGAATCTCGAAATCAAAATAATCCTTTTATCTAATTTTTTTATAATTTAGGATTCTGCGGCTATTATCTTGTTACCGTATGTAATATAAAACCTAAAAAATGTTACTATTGGTAACATTAAAATTTCAGCCAAATTCATATGATTTCATACAAATACTTCTTGCCGATTATTTATTTTTTAATTCAAATAGTTACTCTTTTTTAATCAATGATCTTTTATTTTTCCCTTTTTGGCACGCCGTATGCTTTTCCGGTATATGAAACAAAAATGGTGTAATTCATAAAAAAAGGAGAAAACATGTCAACAATTGAGGCAAAACAAAACGAAATTCATGGGAATAAATTTTCCATTTATAAGGGTTTGTGTCATAGCAGGAAAAGTAATCCCCGGTTCGGGGTTCTTCTCGTTATTGCCGGGTTAAGTTGGATCGGGGTAAAAATTGACTTTATTCCCGTTGGATGGTTCCATTCCGAATTTTTTTGGCCGGTTATTGTTGTTCTGGCCGGGTCCTGGATTACCACCAACTCCTTGATTAAAAAATGACAGACAAAAATCACCATAGCTTAAAAAAGTTATCAAATCCCGGTGTGAAATTTCCATGCGGAAACCTTGAAAAAATTCTTAAGGCATTCAGGCAATTTGGTGACGGGAAAATTGATGAATTTAGCTGTTCTGAAATTATTAAAAAATACAACAAATGCCTGGGTGACGCATCCGGGTATGAGGCGATAATACAAAATTTATGTTCCGGTAAAGAAGAATCAATAGATTGTATTGCGGTTATCAAAGAATTGTTTGGCAATTTGAAAAAAAAAGACGAATAGAAAACGATTTCATAAATTCTATCTTATATCCGGGTATCCATCTTAGGGAGAGAAAAATGCATATATTGGATCAAAGAATTCTCGGGATCATGATTTTAATCCTGCTGGGATCGCTGGTCATTGTCAAACGTGTTACTACGGGTTCCGTTTTAGATCAACCCAAAGGCAGTTTAATGGTTCAGCTTGTAAATATTTTTAACCTTTTTTTCTTGTTGGTTGTGAATCCCCTGGCTTCAATTTTGCTGATTACCAGCCGTATCACGGCAATTGATCCTACCCATATGACCATTAACAGTGCGTGGGGGTTAATGCTTTTTGAGATCACAGGGTTGGTGATGTACACGGCAGGGTTTTCCCTCATGGCAGGGGCATTGATAACGCTGCGGAACAATTATCAGCTTGGCGGAAGCACCCCACGAACTGAAGATGACTTGGTCAAAGAAGGCCCCTACAGAATAGTCAGGCATCCTATGTACACAGCAGCCTTAAGTATTTCAATGGGACTGGCCTTCCTGATCCAGTCATGGGGCTTCTTTTGCGTGTTTATTCTTTATTTTATGTTGATCTCCATGCTGATTCCAATGGAAGAATATGGATTGAAGAAAGTGTATGGTGATCCATATAATGTATACCAACAAAAAACAAAAAAGCTTATCCCTTTTATTTACTAATGCTGAGAGGGATTACAAATGTCGTTCAATCTTAAAGTCGTTTCAATTCCCATGAAATATATGTCTTGAAATGACCGGTTTGATACGGGGGAGAAAGAGAATTATGAATCGATTTGCCGCTTATGGCATTATTTTTTTATCCATCGCCCTTGGTGGAAGTTCTTTGATTCTATTTGGAGCATTTCTTATTTTTGGACCTTGCAGTATCCTCCGACTCCATGCCTCAGAAACCCAGGTGCTGATTTGGGATTGTTTTCTCTCCATATTGTTCTTCATTCAACACAGCGGAATGATACGGACATCGTTTCGGACTTGGCTTTCAGCCTCCATACCACGATACTGCCATCCTGCAGCCTATTCAATCGCGTCCGGTATAGTTCTCACCGCCGTGGCGCTCCTTTGGCAACCATCGCAAACGGTACTCTTTCAGCTTCATGGGCCGGTTCGATTACTGACCCGTGCATTTTCCCTGCTTGCAATCATCGGTTTTATATGGGGGGTCCGGGCACTCAGAACATTTGATCCCTTCGGCCGGGTCCCCATTAAGCTCCATCTTTCTGCCAAGGAACTCAGGCCGCAAGGCTTCACCCTTCGAGGACCTTATCTTTGGGTCCGGCATCCGCTTTATTTTTTCATGGTTGTTCTCATCTGGTCAGTTCCTGAATTACATTTAGACCGCCTTCTTTTTAATGTGCTTTGGACTTCCTGGATACTTCTCGGTTCATACTTAGAGGAAAAAAATCTTGTGGCCGAGTTTGGAAAAGAGTATGATTACTATCAAAAGACCGTTCCGATGTTGCTCCCGTGGAGGGGACCTGCCGGCCGGGGGCAGTAAACCGTAAAGAACTTGTCCTTGGTTTTCCACACCGATGCCGCCCAAGAATACCCGGGTTGATATTCTTTGTAAAAAATAGGCTATTGTCCTATTACGATTTGTGTTTTCAACCCATTGCTTTTTCTATGTTTCACTGGAACAATCATCAGTATGCTCTTGGGTATTGGAATTTTAAATGCTTTACAGTGCCTTCAAAGGAAATGGAATGGAAAAAGCAGAACAATTCGAAGCAATTAATAAAGTCTATCTGAATATCATCAGATCTCTTAATTCAATTGATGATATGACTGAACTGATTCATTGCATTTATGATTCCCTTGATTCCATTCTGGACACAACAACAGTGTTTATTGCATTGTATGACCATCAGAGAGATCAAATAATTTTTCAGTATTACAAGGACATTGATGATATCAGGGTAATCGAAAAAGCCAGCCAAAGTTCTGCTATTACATTCAAAGTCATAAAATCAGGAAAGCCATTGTTTTTAACATGCCGTGATCTTGAAGCGCTATATGCAAAAAAAAGAAAACCTTTTGGGAAAAAATCCAAAGTATGGCTTGGCGTACCTTTAAAAATAATGGGGAAAACCATAGGTACTCTGGCGGTTCAAAGTTATACCGACCCCTTCTGTTATTCTGAGAACGATATCCCCCTGCTTGAATCGATTGCAGAATTCATTGCGTTTGCTCTGTACAGAAAGCAAAAGGAAATGGATTTAAATGAAAGCGAGAAAAAATATAAATATGCTGTTGAAATCGGTGAGATGATAAGAAAAAAAATCGGCCTGGCCGTTCATGATGAACTTTGTCCTCATTTAATCGGAATACAAAGTTATTGCATGGCACTAAAAAAAACCATTCCACCAATACATACAGAGCTGCTTAATGGTTTTTCAAAAATAGAAGCCCTTCTCTCAGATTCCATACTGATGAGCCGGGCTCTGTCAAAAGGATTGAGCCCGGCTCATTTTGTCATCAACGGAATGGAACAGGTACTCATAGAACTCTGCACAACTGTGGAAAATGTTTTTAAAACAAGATGCAGGCTTTTCTGGGATAATTCTTTCATTATTGAAAATGAAAAAATTCAGCAACTCTATTATATTATTCAGGAAGCCGTTTACAATTCCATTAAACACGGCCGGCCAAAGAATATTCTTATTTCGGTCCGGCAAAAAAACCGGGAAAATATGATTCTGATTGAAGATGACGGATCAGGGATCAGTAAAGAGCTGGAATCCCAGGCTGAATGCAATCAAAAAGGTATGGGAATGAAGATAATGATGTACAGGGCCGAACAAATCAATTTTTCAATTTCATGGGTCCGTAATAAAATCAAGGGGACTACTGTTCGTGTATTTTCAAAGGATCAGCCATGAAAAAGAAAGTGTTTATTGTCGATGATCACCCTGTATTCTGTATGGGCCTTAGCGCACTGATAAACCAGGAAGACGATTTTGAAGTGATCGGATACTCGGAAACGGTTTTGGATGCATTGACCCGTATTCCAAAAATAAAACCTGATGTTGTAACCGTTGACATATCCCTTAAAGGAGAAAACGGTCTGGTGATAGTTGCTGAATTGAAAAAAAATCATAAAAACATCCCTGTTCTTGTTTTAAGCATGCATCCGGAAACCATTTTTGCCGAAAGGGCAATCAAGGCAGGGGCAAAAGGATATGTCATGAAGCAGGAATCTCCAAAAATTATTTCAGAAGCATTAAGGACCATTCTTTCCAAAAAAATATATGTCAGCGCCCCTATCAATGAAAGATTCCTTAATAATATTTCCGATTGTGACGGATATTTCAACGAAGACTCCCCTCTTGAGAGGTTAACCGTCAGGGAGATGGAAATTTTGGAATTGATAGGCCGCGGTCTTACGACAAAAGAAATTGCGCTCAGAATCCATGTAAGCCCGAAGACTGTTGGGAACCACAGAGAAAATATAAAGAAAAAATTGAATCTTCAGAACATTAATGAGCTTATGCTGTATGCTGCCAGATTCACCGGTTTATAACCTCTAAAAAAAATCACTGCTTTATGAGGCCGGCAAGATTGATGGTCAGCTTATATTCTGCTGAATCCATATCCCTTTCAATACGGAAGCCCAGTTTTTCACCCAGCCTGAGCATTCCCGTGTTGGTTGAGATGACGGGGCCCCAGACTTCTTCAATTCCGTATGATGCAGCACAGGCAAGGGCATGGTGGAGAAGCCGGTTTCCAATTCCTTTTCCCTGCCACGCATCGGCAAGCACGATGGCAAATTCCGCCTGCCTTCCGTCCGGTACAAAAATGATACGGGCCACACCCAGGAGTTTTCTTTCCTGCTTTGGTCCTGCAAATGCAAGGAGAGCGATTTCACGGTCATAATCAATCTGGGTCAGTTTGATAAGCATGGATCTGGATATTCTTTTGATGGGTGAAAAAAACCTGAGGTAAATGGTTTCAGGTGAAAGATCGTCAAAGAGATCGATCATCTGCCGGGCATCGCTGGGCCGTACCGGGCGGAAAAAGATTTTAGTTCCGTCCTTTAACCGGAAGGTCTTTTCCTGCCGGAAGGGATAGGGGCTGATGATGAGGTGGGAGGCGGCTTTTTCATCCGTCCCTTCCACGATGACGCGGCCGTGGGCCGCCATCATCTTTCCTTTGACCACTTTTACAGGGTTGATGTCCACTTCTTTTATCTCAGGAAAATCCGTTACAAGGCGGCTCATGCGGATCAGTATTTCTTCCAGAAGCTCTATGTCGAGCTTCTCAATCCCGCAATATCCGTCAAATACCCTTGAGATCTGCGTTTCCTCGATGGCACGTCTTGCAAGGATACGGTTCAGCGGGGGAAGGGCGATACTTACATCCTTTATGACATCGGTCATGATACCGCCCATGCCGAACCGGATGACAGGCCCGAAATCCTTATGCCGGACGGCACTGATGGTCAGTTCATAGTCTGCCGGGAGCCGGGTCTTGCTGCTGACCACCGGGATTCCATAGGAAGAGATAAGGTCTTTTGCCAGAAGGTCTGAAAGCCGGCTGTTCCCTGACAAAATTGCCTGATCCATGATCTCACGGGCCTTTGGCCGGTTGATTTCCAGCCGTTTATCGGTCCTGTAGGGAATTTCCTGGAGAAGCGCCATGTTCCGGCCAAACTGATAGAGATTGACAAAGGCGCGGACAGCCCGTTCCGGTGTTTCATAGGTGGTGATCCCGGCCCTGTTGAAGACCTCTCTTGAATCATCCCGGTCAAGCCCTCCCATCCAGGAAGTGAATACAGGACAGGAACTGTCTTTCAATATTTCAGCCAGTTGCTTTGCAACAGACAGGCTGTCATAGGTTCCCAGGGGGGAATTTAAAAGGAGAAGGCCGTCAATTTCAGGAGCATTCATGCAGATTTTTACAGTTTCAACATAATGATACCGAAAGGATTCTCCCAAAAGATCAATGGGATTGGTCCGGCTCCAGTGGCCCTTTAACAGATCGTCAAGGGCGTTCATTGTTTCCTGTGATAATGCGGCCGGTAAAAGCCTGTATCCGGCCAGAGCATCCCTGGCCATGACGCCGATCCCGGCTGCGTTGGAAACAATGGCCAGCCGGGAACCCTTTGGCCGTTCCTGCCTGGCCAGGAATTCAACACAATCAAACAAGGCCTCAAAATCAGTGACCCTCAGAATTCCGGCCCTTTTAAAGGCTGCATCATAAAGGTCATCTTCAAAAATCGGCCCATCAGAACCGGATCGGCCCGATTTCAGTGCAATCATGGGTTTTACCCGGGATACGGCCCGTGCAGCACTCATAAAATTTCGGATGCCTGAAAGATGTTCCACATACATGATAATACTTTCCACATCCGGTGAGGAGCCTAAAAAATCGATCATATCTGCAAAACAGACATCCGGCATGGACCCAAGGCTGACAAAATGGGAAAACCCGATATTTTCCCTCAGGGCCATATCCAGGACAGCCGTGCAGACTGCTCCGCTCTGGGATAAAAATGCAATTTTCCCTTTTAGCGGCATCCGGTGCATAAAGCTTGCATTCAGGCAGAGATTGGTATTCACAATTCCCACACTGTCAGGGCCGATAATCCTCAATCCTGTTTTTTGGGAAATGTCTTTGATTTTCCGGGTTGTTCCTATCCCGTGATCAACGGATTCATCCCCTGCACAAATAATGACGGCGCCCCCCATATCCTTTCCGGTACAGGCTTCAAGAATGCCGGGAACAATGGAAACAGGCACGGCAATCACCAGGAGGTCAATGTGCCGGGGCAGGGTTTTTATATTTTTAAAAGCCTTAAGACCCATCACAGTATCATATTTTGGATTCACAGGAAAAATATTCCCCTTGAATCCGCCGGTCATCAGGTTTTCCATTACAGTTGCACCCACGCTGCCTTTTTTCGGGCTTGCCCCGATCACGGCAATGGATTCCGGGTTGATAACCCTTTGCAGGTGATAAGTACTCAATATTTTTCCCCCCTGACCATAGATATGACCGGTCTCATGACAGGCGGCCACCTCACGTTTAAAATTCTAAAATAATTCAGAATCGCCCTTATAGCAAGACTAATGACGGATAATTCAGCCCATTCCGGACTTTACAAATTGATAAAGGCTTGATACTGATTGAGTTTATGATAAGAATAGCAATTATTGAAGATTCCCAGGCCCTTACCTCTGTTTACAGAAATTTTTTAAGCGATTCAGAGTTTGAGGTTATCCTGTTTAATTCAACGGTTTCAGATATTAACCGGCTGATTAAACACGGCGGTTTTGAGCTGATTGTCTGTCCGTGCTTTCCAAAATTTCAGAACGGCTCCCGGATTGCACAGACGATAAAGGCTGATCCCGGACTTACCAATTGTGCATTTATCGTATCCACCTCCATGCAGCAGGACAGTGTGAGATCGGAATGGGATTTAAGGGATATCGACGCTGTATTGCTTAAACCCTTTGACCGGGAAGGCCTGATCAGAACCTTGAAGAGAGCAGGGAAAAACCAGCCGCAAAATGTGAGACAGACCCTGCTTGCCCTGATCATTGATGACAGCAAGGCTGTCCGGAATACCCTTGCATCTTATTTGAAAGCCCTGAATTTTGATTGCATAACGGCACCGGAAGGCATGCAGGGGTTGAGAATGGCTTCGGAGCACCTCCCGGACCTGATCCTGGTGGATGTGGAAATGCCGGTCATGGATGGATTTGAATTCTGCAAAAAACTGTCAAAAGGACCTGACATCAAGCATATTCCCACCATTGTGATCTCAGGGACCATTAATGAATCACAATTCCGGAAAGGTTTCAGGGCAGGGGCCATTGATTTCCTGGAAAAACCGGTATCCCAGCCTGCTCTTGCCGCCATCATCGAATCCGTGTCTGTCAAGGGAAATACAAATTCCACCGGGACAACGGTCATTTTAAGCAAAGACAATACATTAAGCTCCATATTAAGCAAAGCCCTGAATTTTTTAAATTCCAGCATCAATGTCTGTACCACCTTTGACGAGTTTGAAACCTTTCTCTGTGTTTCAACCCCGGATATCGTCATCCTGGATCTTTCGGAAAATGAAGACAAACTCAATGTGTGCATGAAAACCCGGAAACTTCTGAAGAGCGAATCCCCTGTCATCATTGCCGTAGCCGACGAAACTGACAGGGATATCATGTTCCGGTGTTTCAAATACGGAGCCACGGAATTCATCATCAAGCCTTTTGGCCGGGATGAAGTAAAGGCAAGGATAGAAAATCATATAAAAATAAAAAAACTTCAGGATGAACTGGTTCAAAAAAACAGAATTCTCGAATCTTTAGCTTACAAGGACAAGCTCACAGGACTCATGAACCGCCGCTATTTTGACAAGGCATTAAAGGATGAGATTGAAAAAGCCCGATCCGGCAACACCCATCTTTCCTTCCTCATGATAGACCTGGACAATTTCAAACAGGTCAATGATGCCTACGGGCATGATATCGGTGATGAGGTGCTCAAGGAAATAGCCGCCATCATCATTGACAATGTCCAGGGTAATGCGGTTTCCTGCCGGTATGGTGGTGAAGAATTCTGCATTATCTATCCGGACACGAGTATAGCCGAGGCTGTCAAAAACAGCGAAAAGATCAAGCGGTTCTGTGCATTGAAACCGATTTCCGGTTACCGGATCTTTCAGACCATCAGCGGCGGAATATCTTCATTTCCCGAAACCTCTTCTGCCGAAGACCTGGTTTCTGATGCAGACAAATGTCTCTACAAAGCCAAGAAAGCAGGTAAAAACAGGATCATTGCCAATATTGAAACCCTCTCACAGGGCAGTTAACATTAACCCCTATTCATCTTCAGGACACCATGAAAGAAGACACATACATATTGACCATGCTGGTTGAAAACGAACCCGGAGTCACTGCCCGGATTACAGGGCTTTTTGCCGGAAGAGGCTATAATATAGAAACCATCTGCGGGGCTCCCACAGCCAATCCGAAAATGTCCCGGATCACCATTACCACAAAGGCAAAACCCCTTCAGTTTGAACAATGCATGAAGCAGATCAAGCGCCTTGTCAATGTAATCAAACTTCGGGACATGACTGGTGAAAACGCGGTCAAACGTGAAATGGCACTGATATGTGTTAAAAAAAGATCTGACTCAAGAGAAGAACTCAACGGTATTATCTCTGCCTATAAAGGACGCATACTGGATGAAAGCCCTCATCTCCTGATTTTTGAAGTCATCGGCAATGAATATGCCATTGATGAACTCCTGGTTCTGCTGGAGCCTTTCGGGATCAAGAAGCTTGCAAGATCTGGGGTACTGGCACTCTACAAGGAGTCTGATACTGAGCTGGAAACTCCCCTGCCGGACCTGTAAACGGATTTATATTTTCCGGCCATAAAAAAAAGACGGCATCTCAGGATTCAGAGCTTCGTAATACCCATATCCGGATCGGTTTGTTGTTTTACGGGCAGAGGTATAGCCCGAGTGCTCATACAACCTGGCCATTTCTTCTTTTAATTTTTTGATCCGGTCTAAAAGATCCTTTAAGGGATTTTGCATCTCTTCCGGCCGGGCCGCGGGTACAGGTGCCGTCATGGGTGTAAAAGCGAGGGCAGGCCTTTCGGATTGGGTTGAAAAAAGCATATCCGGCCGGGATGATTTCTCTTTTGCCGTTTCTTTCTTATCACGGCTTTGTGAAGCAAGGTCCATTTCCTGTACCGATCCTGCCATACCGTTTTCATAAAGAAAAATACCGGTGTTTTTTAAACGGCCCTGTAATTCATTTTCTCCCTTTGTCATATCAAACCCTGTGGCCGCATACTGAAGCGAAATGGCGCCAAGGCCCGCATCCTTCATGGAAATAAGCCTGTCCTGGCCATTCTCATCCTTTGTCCATACGGATAATTGCGTAAAAACATCATCATTTTCATCAATCCAGTTATTCTGATCCTGATCAAAAGCCCTTAATTCCTCAAACCCGTTTCCGGTTCCGGGGCCGAACAATTCCGAGCCATTATTAATAATATGGTCGCCATTTTTATCAAGGGCCAGGAACCCGCTGCCAAAAGAGGCAAAACTGACATTTTCCGTTTTCCCGTCATTGTTGAGATCAAATTCAAATACAGCATCGGTAAGCTGTGGTGCTTTTCCATCCAGGCTGATAATCAAGGGGTCTGTCAGGTTAATTCTTTCCTGCCATTGCCGGACAAGGGTCTCTTCTTCAGTCCTTGATAAAAAGGCCCTGTCAAGGGACATGTCAAGGGAGAACGTGATGATCCGTCCATCTTCGGTGGTCACTTCACCAGAGGATTGAAAATTCACGCTTTCTTCCTCAAAATACAGGTTTGTTTGTTTTACCGACAGTTCCCACGCGGCAACAGATCGGGTCCCTCCAGGAGTTTTGGGGTTACCGGAAGATTCAGGCAAAGAGGCCTGTTTTGCCTTTGAAAGGTCAATATCCTTTTTCTCCCTGATGTTTTTTATAATGACGTCTTTGTCCATGACACCGCCCACCAGACGCTCCATCGCTATTTTCATGTCCTGGGAAACGGTTTCCCCGGTTTCCCCGGTCATGACCGAAGATCTGCCTGTTACGGAAAAACTATATTGTGACTGATACTCCATGGTGCTGCCCTGTGAAATGCTGACCCGGTCCACAACCATCTGCGGAAGACCCCGGATATTCCGTAAACGGGTCTGGGTCTGACGGGTTGTCCGGTCCCGGGTTTGTTCTTCCAGCATCAGACCCATCTCTTCCGAATGGCTGTCGGAAATCAAAGACAGGTTGGAACCTGATATTTTCATGACATATTTCCTCCCTTGCACTGATATACCTGAGTTTAAAAAATTATCGGCAGAAAAAAGGCAATCCTTGATGAAAATAAAAAATCTCCCTTCATCCGGTAGATTCATATCAAATATCCAGGTCCCAAGATAATGGTTGAAACCTCCTAAGCATTAATGATATCTAAATATTATTTTTTTAAAAAATCGGAAATTTATACTTTATAATGACTTACCGGAAAATCGAACATATTGCATCAGGCCAGTTAAAGACCGGAAAAGCTAGGACAGAGGTATTCCAGGCCTATCTTGCCACTTGTCTCGGAGTTGCCCTGTATGATGCGGTCACAAAGACAGGTGGCCTGATCCATATTCTTTTACCCGAACCTCCCGGGTTTTCAGAGGTTGAATTCCCTGAAAAATATGCTTCCACCGGGATTCCCCTTCTGATCCATGAACTGATCAAGCTCGGGGCTGACCCGTCGAATCTCAAGGCCTGTATTGCCGGCGGTGCCCTTGTGGGCCCTGTGAGCCGGCAGGACATAGACCTTGACATCGGCGGAAGGTCTGCCGACATAGCCGTATCCATACTTGAAAGCGCCGGGATCAGGATCATTAAATCAGAAACCGGCGGGTTTTTTACCTGTACCCTTGAACTTAATATGGACACGGGTGAGACAACCATCAATCCGGCCTGGATGGACCTGTACAAGCCTGAAAGCACCTTTGCCGCACCCACCATGCAAGATATTTTCAACACCATCGACACCCTCAAACCTATTCCCCAGACAGCTTTAAAAATACTAAGGATGTTCCAGTCTTCCAAGTCCACTATCATGGAGATTACCAATGAACTTACCAAAGACCAGGTACTTTCAGGGCAGACCCTGAAACTTTGTAATTCAGCCCTTTTTGCAGGACTTCTGAAAATCGATTCCCTCAAAGATGCTGTGTTGCTTCTGGGAGAAGACATGCTGGTTAAATCCATTATCACGGCAGCAGTTCACAACTATTACACCCAGACCGGGACTTCAGGTTATTCCCTGTGCAAAGGCGGTCTTTTTTTTCATGCAGTGGGTGTGGCGGTCCTGGCTGAAAAAATTGCTGAAAAATCAGGCCGGTGTCCTCCCAAATCAGCTTATACAGCAGGCTTGCTTCACGACATCGGGAAAGTGATTCTCGATCAATATGTGTCAGGCAGTTCTCCTCTTTTTTTCAGAAAATTGAGCAAGGAAACCGAAACCCTCATCACTTCTGAAAAAAAAGTGTTCGGCATTACCCATTGCGAAACAGGGGCTATCCTGGCTAAAAAATGGCATTTTTCAGACAACCTGTCTGAAGCCATCCAGTTTCATCATATTCCGGAAACAGCAACAGAGCACAAACCGCTTGCCTTTATCATCTATCTGGCAGACCTGATCATGGAAAAATTCAATGCCGGCTTTGATATGGAAAAAATGCAGACAAAAAGCCTTGAAACAGCCCTGAATCATCTCGGGTTAACCATGTCGGATCTTCACGGCTTTGTGGATTTAATCCCTGTCAATGCAATTAATCTTGATGATATGCTTGCTTCACAAAAGGCTTAAAAATGACGGATATGAACAAAAATTTAAGAAATCTGCCCGGGGTTGATCACCTCCTGGAACTTGCCAAAAAAGATCAAAAATTTTCAGATATCCCCAGGAGTGTTGTTCTGGATTCATTAAGACAGACCCTGGACCGTATACGAAAAGATATCCTGGCCGGGACCGATCCTGTGATCACGGATGACATCATTCTTGAAAACGCCCTGATTTCGGCACAAGAAAAAATCAAACCCCGGCTCGTCAGCCTGATCAATGCTACGGGCGTGGTTCTCCATACCAATCTTGGCCGCGCGCTCCTGTGCGATGAAGCCCTTTTTCATATCACGGCGGTTGCAAAAACCTATTCCAATCTTGAGCTGAACATTGAAACCGGGAAGAGGGGCAGCCGTTATGATGCTGTTGACGGGCTGATCTGCGAGCTGACCGGGGCACAAAGCGCCATTGTGGTCAACAATAATGCAGGAGCTGTTCTTCTGGCCCTGAACACCCTTGCAAGGCATAAAGAAGTGGTTGTATCCCGGGGGGAGCTGGTTGAAATCGGAGGCTCTTTCCGTGTGCCGGATGTCATGGAAAAAAGCGGCTGCATCTTAAAGGAAGTCGGCACCACCAACCGGACCCATCTTAGGGATTATGAAGCGGCTGCTTCGGAGAGGACTGCTCTTTTTTTGAAAGTTCATACCAGCAATTATAAAATTGAAGGATTCACTACCAGTGTGGCCTTGAAAGATCTGGTATCCCTTGGCCGGGGAAAAGGGGTGTCCGTCATGGAAGACCTGGGCAGCGGCACCCTGATCGATTTTTCAAAATATGGCCTTCCCCATGAACCTACTGTTGGGGATGCCGTCCGCTCCGGTGCGGATGTGGTGACTTTCAGCGGGGACAAACTTTTAGGCGGACCCCAGGCCGGGATTATCGTCGGAAAAAAAGAAAGTATTGACCAGATCCGGAAAAATCCGCTTACAAGGGCCCTCAGGATTGACAAACTCACCTTGGCAGCCCTTGAATCCACCTTGAAATTATACCGGGATGAAGAAAGGGCTATGCAGGATATTCCGACGCTGAAAATGCTGACCCTGCCTTTTACCGAAATCCTGAAAAAGGCCGACATACTGTTTCATGCCATTAAAAACGCCATCGGATCTCTTGCAGAAATCAAATTTTCAGACATGAATTCCAGACCCGGCGGCGGGTCCTTCCCGGAACTGGATCTGCCCACCCGCTGCGTTACGGTTCAGCCTGTGAATCTTACGGTCTCCAGGCTGGAAACAGCCATGCGCCTGTCCACACCGGCCATCATCGGCAGGATAGAAGATGATCGTTATATTCTAGATCCGAGAACGATTCAGGATGGCCAGGAAACCATTATTTCATCAACCTTAGCCAGGATACTGAAAGAAAAATGACACCCAGATTTACTTCAAAAGAAATCCATTTTCTAAAAACCGATTCTGATGGTCTTAACATCAAACCGCCTGAAACCTATTTTTCCGATCTTCTTCTGATAGATGCCCCTGGGCTCATAGCTTTTGAAAAAAGGCTGGATCAGGCCGCCATCCCTGATGGGAAATTTTTATGCGCCGTAATTCAGATTTCACTCAAAGACCCTGAAGCCACAAGGGAAATTACCGGACAGGCATTTGAGGCAGTTTTCAGTTCGTTCCTGGATCATGACCGGGGCATATGGGAAAATCTTGATGAAACATCTTTTATCCTTGCTTTCTGGGATTATGAAAATGAAGAAAAAGCTTCCCGGATTATTGTTTCATTAAAAGAAGGATTGTCCAGGGGAGCCCGGGCCGATGTCCTGGCCGGCACAGCCTTTTTCCCTTATCATGATTTTCCAAGGTCAAAGGCTGTTGCCAATGCCCTTAAGGCCATCGATCATGCTGCATTCTTCGGGCCCGGCGCCCTGATCGGGTTTGACGGGATTTCGCTAAACATCTCCGGGGACAGGCTTTATCATTTAAACGAATACAGTCTTGCTGTCAAAGAATATGAAGAAGGCATCCGGAACAGACCCGCAGATATCAACCTGATCAACAGCCTTGGAGTCTGTTTTGCCGTTTCAGGAGAACTTGATAAAGCAAGGGATCAGTTTGAAGCGGCCATGAAAATCAACCCGGATGAAATCATGGTGATTTATAATATCGGCCTTCTCCACCAGATTAACGAAGATCCGGACAAGGCCGTAGCCTATCTGAGAAAGGCCCATGCCGTCAACAGCGCCGTGTTTGAAGTAGAACTGCTGTTAGGCCACCTCTTATTTAAAAAAGACCGGTTTCATCAGGCCCTGCCCCATATTGAAGCAGCCGGACGGATTGACCCTAAATCAAGCCTGGTTTACAGGATCAAGGGAGAAATTTTCCTATCCCAAAATGAACCTGAAAAAGCAGGCTGTGAGTTTAATACTGCCATAAAACTGAATCCTTCCGATGCGGTTTCCCTGTCCGGGTATGCAAAAAGCCTGGAACTCCAGGACAAAAACCTTGGTATCGCCCTGACTTTTGCAAAAAACAGTGTCGCTCTTGAGCCCGACAATCCGCTGTTCAGAGAAAGATTGAAAACCATCCGGGAAAAGATTGAAGGCGTACCGCCCCAGGAAGAAGACATCATTAAAACCGCTTAAATAAAGTATCAGGAATCAAAGATCATGAAAAGGATTATCCAGCAATCGGTTGATGACAGTATTGCCGTAAAAAAAGAATTCTTCAGCAGGAATATGGAAAAAATTGAAACCTGTGCCAATATCATGACCTCTGCCTTTAAATCCGGCAGAAAGATCCTTTTATTCGGCAATGGCGGCAGCGCCGCCGACTGCCAGCACATTGCCGCTGAATTCATCAACCGGCTCCGGCTGGAAAGAAGGCCGCTTCCAGCCATTGCCCTGACCACCGACACATCGGTCATCACCAGCATCGGCAATGATTATTCCTTTGACGATATCTTTCAAAAACAGATCCAGGCACTGGGAAATAAAGGGGATATTGCCATCGGGATCTCGACTTCGGGCAATTCCCCCAATGTCATCAAAGCTGGAGAAGAAGCAAGCCGCATGGGTCTTTTATTGGTCGGATTTTCGGGAAATAAGGGCAGATTGAAAGAGCTGAGCGATTTTGCCTTTTGTGTGGACTCTGATATAACGACCCGGATACAGGAAGTTCATATTCTTCTGGCCCACATCCTGTGTGATCTCACAGAACGGATGGTGTTCAATGGGTAATTCCCCCCTTGATTTAAGCGGTCTGAAAACCTATTCCATCAAGGACAGGCACAGCAAGGTTGATATTCAAGATTTTTCTGCGCCCTGGACAAAAGGAGGTTGTTTTTCAGACTTTCTCTCAACCCTGCCGTCTATCCTGGCCGGCAATGATCTTCGTTGTGTCATCGCTGCCGTCAGCCTTGCTGCAAAAAACAAACATGAGGTCTGTTTTGCCATGGGCGGACATGTCGTTAAAACAGGAATGAACCCCATCATCATTGACCTGATGAAAAAAAATATCATTACCATGATCTCCATGAATGGGTCCGGTATTATCCACGACCTTGAAACCGCCATGATGGGCAGGACTTCCGAAGATGTGGCCCGATCCCTGGGGGATGGCAGTTTCGGCATGGCAAGGGAAACCTCTGTCTTTTTAAACCAGGCCATCAAAAATGCAAAAATGACCTCAACAGGTCTTGGAAAAGCTGTGGGTGACCTCATCCTGAAAGAAAACCTTGATTTCAAAAATCTCAGCCTGACAGCGACAGGGGCCGGTCTGGATATCCCGGTAACAGTCCATGTGGCCATAGGCACGGACATCATTCACATGCACCCGGGTTTTGATGCTGCTGCTTGCGGAGCCGCCTCCCATTATGATTTCAGACTCTTTGCCTCAAAAATCGCCCTTCTTGAAAAAGGGGTGTTCATCAATGCCGGATCAGCAGTCATCCTGCCTGAAGTATTTTTAAAAGCCGTCACCCTGGTCAGGAATCTTGGCCATCGCCTGGATGATTTCACCACTGTCAATCTCGATTTTATCCGCCATTACCGCCCCATGACCAATGTGGTGAACCGTCCCACCCTGGGCAAAGGCAGGGGTTTCAGCCTTGTCGGCCATCATGAGATCCTGATTCCCCTGATCGCGGCCGGAGTGATTGAAAGCCTTTAAACCGACCCATGGAGTTTATAAAATATTTTAATCTTGAAATGAATTGCAGCGGCATCATGCTCTTCCATTTCCAGACGGGAAGGGGAAAAAACGGGATTGGATACGGCTGATTTATCTATTTTAATGGAGATGTTATGAATAAAAAGGGTAAAAGCGTGTGCAAGGTTTTCGGGGTCGTCCTGGGGATTTTGTTCCTTCTGGGCGGAGGTTTGTTTGTAAAATTTTATGCTGAAACCCGGAATATGGCTCCTGTGGAAACAAAAGAGATTGCGGATGGGGTTTATGCAATAGCAGATGGCTATGTCAACCTGTATCTCATCAAGGCGGGTGAATCCTATATCGCAGTGGATGCAGGTAATAATGCAGACCATGTGCAAAAAGAATTGAGCCGGGTGAACATAGACCCCAAAAAAGTTGCGGCTGTTTTCCTTACCCATTCGGATTCAGACCATACGGCGGGTCTGGGCCTTTTCCCCAATGCCGCAGTTTATCTTTCAAAACAGGAAGAGCAGATGATTGATGGCCGGACCACCCGGTTCCTGATATTTAAAAACAAGATCAACCATGTCTGTGAATTTCCGGATGATAACCAGGTTATCAATATTTCAGGGCTGAGTGTCAGGGGAATCCCGACACCCGGCCATACACCCGGTTCCATGAGCTGGCTCATCAATGACGGGTTGCTGTTCACAGGGGATTCCATGAGCCTGAAAGACGGCAAAGTCATGACATTCAATGATTTTTTCAACATGGATTCAAAGACCCAGGAAAAATCTTTGAACATGCTTTCCCATGTGGAGGGTGTGAAATATATTTTCACAGCGCATTATGGGTTTACGAAGAACACACAAAACACGTATTTTCATTGAAAAGACCGGAAGACTGATTGATAGCAATGCGCAGGCCATCATGCAGATCAGTTATCTTTCTCAGCCCGGAAGAAAGCAGTGCATGGGTTGAATCCATCCGATTCCTGCTTATTTTTTCTGTCATGGGTTCCCCATCCTTTTTGCATAAGGAGATAAAGATATGAAAGATACGGAAAATTTACATTTAAAAGTGCAGGAATTCTGTGATTGTTTTTCAACCACAGATCCTCTCAAAGAAATGTCAGAACTTAAAAATGATAAAAACAGTCTTGACGCAGCCTTGAAATGGCTGGCATTAAGCGTGCTTCACGGTGTAAACAATAATGCAAAGAAAATAACCATCCGGCAGGATGATGACGGCGCAGTATCCGTCATTGCCGAATACCGGGATACCGAGCTGCCTTCACCCGGCCCCGGGGTCGCAGCCAATATTTTTGAAACGGTCAGGGAAATGACTCATATCGAAGACGATGACGGGAAAATTAAATTCGCCATGGGCATACGGGATTCAAACCTTGACCTGGACATCAGCGTTAAAAATAAAAACGGAAACCGGAAAATATCCATTAAATTTCCATAGCTGCGGCAAAAAGACGGAATGAATGTATTGGACTTAAGGAGATATCATGATGGAAATCGAAAATGTTCCAGCCCCTGAAGTCAGGGAAAAAATACTGAAAAAATCCGCACTTCTGGTATGTGCGTATGATGATGAGGAGAAATTCAACACCTTTCCTCTGGAAGGTGCGATTTCTTTAAATGAATTTAAATCAAGAACCGGGGATCTTGATAAAAATCAGGAAATTATTTTTTATTGCAACTGAAAGTCCGGCGGTACTGCTGCAGGTGCAGCAGCACAGTATAAAGATCTCGGATTCGAAAATGTCAAGGTTCTGGACGGTGGCGTGGAGGCCTGGAAAAAAGCAGGCTTTCCTCTTTAAAGAATGATTGAAAATCAATCCCTCTGCCGTGCTCTGTGAGTGCGGCAGAGGGATTTTATCTGACCTTGACCGGTTCTTTGAAACCCTTGCAGGCCTTGTATGACATGGGAAGGTATGGGGCGGAGCCTGAATGTTTTTGGTTGACAGCACCAGCCAATTATAATACAGCTATATTGAAGCTATATTTGGAATAATAGTAAAAATTATATATTTTCAGGAGGAAAAATGAGAGAAGTTGTCATTGTTGCAGCCTGCAGAACGGCCATCGGTAAATTCGGAGGAACACTCCAGCCATTAAGCGATATTGATTTCGGACCCATCCCCATAAAGGAAGTCATGAAACGGGCAGGGATTACCGGCGACCAGGTGGATGAGGTCATTTATGCATCCGGTTACAGGACCGGCGATCTTCCCATCAACTCCGCCCGCGTTGTTGCCGTAAAAGCAGGGATTCCCATTGAAAAACCCCAGTTCACCATCAGCAAAGCCTGTGCCGGCAGCATCAAAGCCATTACGCTGGCTGCCCAGATCATCAAATCCGGGGATGCCGACGTCATCATTGCCGGCGGTATGGAAAGTATGAGCAATGCTACCTTTATGCTGAAACAGGCCCGCTGGGGTTATCGCCTGGGTCACGGCCAGCTCCAGGACCAGTTGATCCTCTTTGATCCCCTGAGCGGAAATACCATGGGTGAGACTGCGGAAAACGTTGCGGAAAAATACAATGTGTCCAGGGAAGATCAGGATGCCTTAGGGTTCAGAAGCCAGCAACTGGCGGAAAAAGCCATTAAGGAAGGAAAATTCAAAGAGCAGATCGTTCCGGTGGAAATTCCTTCTAAAAAAGGTCCCATTATCTTTGATACGGATGAACACCCCCGCTTCGGCACCACCCTGGAGAGCCTCCAGAAACTGAAACCGGCCTTTAAGAAAAACGGCGGGACCGTCACTGCCGGCAGTTCTTCCGGAATGAACGACGGGGCTTCCGCCCTCTTGGTCATGTCCAGGGAAAAAGCAGACGAGCTGGGCTTAGTGCCCATGGCCACCATTGTTTCCTATGCTTCTGCCGGCGTTGATCCGGCCCTGATGGGCATCGGCCCCATCCCGGCCACACGGTTTGCCCTTGAAAAAGCAGGTCTGACCATGGCGGATATTGATCTCATCGAGCTGAACGAAGCCTTTGCTTCCCAGGCCATTGCCTGCATGCGCGAGCTGGACATGGATATTGACAAGGTCAATGTCAACGGCGGCGCCATTGCCCTGGGACATCCCGTCTCTGCTTCCGGCGGTGCCCTTGTTACCAAGCTCTTGTATGAATTAAAGGCAAGAGATTTAAGATACGGTCTTGCAACCCTCTGCATCGGCGGCGGTCAGGGAATGGCATTGATTGTTGAAAGAAAAAAATAGTCCTTAAATAAACAAAGAACGGCTCAGCGGCACACTGAAGATTACACCTGTGTGCCGCTTTTCTTTTTTAGGGATGGGTGATGGTTTGCCTGTAGATGATATTCTTTTTTTCCAGGGTGTTCAGGATAAATTGAACGCAAGTCTCATTCTGCCCGATATATTCCGGCACGATAATGCCTTTCCGGGTAAAAAGCCCTTCCTTTAAAAGCCTTAATGCAGCCGTGGCTGTATACCCGGTACATCTGGCCATGGAATGGATTTTTGTTTCCGGGTCGTATTGGTCAAACAGATCCCAGGTATAGGTTGTTTGTTTACCGTCTTTTTCACCGGCTACAGAAACACGCATGATGGTAAGGTCTTTTTCTCCGGGTTTCAGTTCCCACTGGGGAAAGAGAAGTTTTGCAGTGACGTCAATGGGGCGGACCATTTGGCCCTTTATCAAGACCGGCGTTTCGCTGAAAAACCCTGCCTGACGCAGGAGCCGCACCTTTTCAATATGACCCGGATACCGCATGGTTTTTTCCTTCATGTTAGGGATATCAAGGGTTTTGATCAGGGATCTGAGCCCGTCGGTATTAAAGACTTCCAGGGTGCCGACCCGGGGAAAGTCAATGAATTCGGGTTCGCTCAAGGCAGGTTTTTCAATAACCCGTCCGTTTTCCACATAAAAGGCAGGCCGGATATATTCCTCAATTACATCAATGGGGGAAAACACGGCCTTGTATTCCCAGGGCTGGGTCCTGATTTCCGGGAGCCCGCCTACATAGATGAGGGCGGTTTCGGCTTTATCAAGGAGGTGCCGGCCGAAGCCCGTGAGCAGATTGCTCATACCCGGTGCAACCCCGCAATCCACAATTGCGGTGACGTTTTTTTCCTTTGCAAGGCTATCCAGGGTCAGGGCATCTTCCGGGAAGAATGCAATATCGACCACATTTTTGCCTGCTTCAATAATGGTTTCAAGGGTTTTATACCCCATGAACCCGGGAACGGCGCTGATGACCATATCAAAACCTGAGATAAGGGCCTTTAATGCTTCCCGGTCGGACAGATCCTGCTGAACGGTTTGAATCCCGGGATGGGTTTTAAATTTTGCCAATGTTTTTTCGCTGACATCCGCAACGGTAATTTTCATATCCCTGTCTTCTGCAAGATCAAGGGCCATGGGGCCGCCCACAAGGCCGCCGCCAAGAACAATAAATTTCATCATATTGCCTCAATAATTATTAAATTAAATTTGTGTAAAGGGTGATTGCCTTTGCCGGAAGGTAATCCTTCCAAAAAAGACGTATCAGAGACCGCTGAAACGGTTTAGAAAATGAATATGGTATCGGCTGGTATATTTTAAATGCATGCTTTTTTATCTTTTCTTTTTATAAACATGTCCGGCATTGTGCATAAAAAAAAGAATCCTGTCAACCACTGGTTTTTTTGTTTTCTTGACACAATTTTATTTGAAGATTATTTTCATTTCTTAGGATAAACATCAAGGGAGCTTAAAAAATGGCAAAACCGATTCTCTTCATGCTGACTCCCTGGGTGTGAAGAATCAGAGCTGCCCGGTCTTAAGGGGAATATCACGGCAGATGAGGGTGAAGAATGAGATCCGGTAACATGAATATCAAACAAGGGGAAAATATGATGGGCTATAGATATGTCATCCAGGTTTCCATTCTGGTTTCGTTTTTTTTCTTTTCCGGTTGTGCAAAGCAGGCAGAGGTTAAAGATCATGCAGCGGCAAACAGGCCTATGGTCATTTCTGAAGCAAGCCGGAAAATGATTGCCAATACTTCTTTTCCACCAGAACCGGTATTTGCAGAATTTAATATGGAAGAGTATGATCTCATTGAGGAAAACACGTTCAGGGAAGCCATCAGCAATCCTTTATCCACTTTTTCCATTGATGTGGATACGGCAAGTTATTCAAATGTAAGGCGCTTTCTGAATCAGAACAAAATGCCTCCCATTGATGCCGTAAGGATTGAGGAGATGATTAATTATTTTGGCTACGACTACACGGCTCCTGAGGACGGGTCACCCCTGGCCTTGTCGGTTGAAATATCGGAATGCCCGTGGAAAAAGGGTCACCAATTGATCCACCTGGGTCTCAAGGCCAAGGAAGTGAAGCCCGAGGGGCTGCCGGTGTCAAATCTGGTCTTTCTCATCGATGTTTCCGGGTCCATGACGGCTCCGAATAAACTTCCTCTGCTTCAAGACGCTTTCAGGCTTCTGGTCCGTCAACTGAGAGCAAAGGACAAAGTCGCCATCACGGTCTATGCCGGCGCAGCCGGAGTAGTGCTGCCCTCAACGGCAGGTTCGGAAAAAGAAGCTATCCTGAGTGCTGTTGAAAGCCTTTCGGCAGGCGGGTCAACCGCCGGTGCCATGGGCATCAGACTTGCCTATGAGACTGCTGAAAAGGGAATGATACCCGGCGGAAACAACCGGGTAATCCTTGCGACTGACGGAGACTTTAATGTGGGCATGTCTTCGGATGCCGAACTGGTGAGACTCATAGAGGAAAAAAGAAATCAGGGTATCTTCCTTACGGTTCTTGGATTCGGCATGGGCAACCTGAAGGATTCCCGCATGGAGAAGCTTGCGGACAAGGGAAACGGGAATTACGCATATATTGACAACCTCCTGGAAGCTAAAAAAGTGCTCGTAAAAGAGTTTGCATCAACACTTTTTACAGTGGCCAAGGATGTAAAGATCCAGGTTGAGTTCAACCCGGCAAAAGTCCAGTCCTATCGCCTGGTGGGTTATGAGAACCGGATGATGAAGAAGGAAGATTTCCAGGATGACCGGAAGGACGCCGGTGAGCTGGGGGCCGGACACTGCGTTACAGCCTTGTATGAAATCATTCCCGCAGGTCTTGGGAATACTGAAGGCCTTAAGGAAAATCTGAAATATGTCAAAACCGGGCTGAAGCCAGGGGCACAGGCTTCAAAAGAAGTCATGACCGTCAAATTGCGTTATAAACTGCCTTTGGATGACCAGAGCAAATTAATGGTATTCCCGTTTGAAAATAATTTTAAATCCATCAATGAAACCTCGGATAATTTCAGGTTTTCAGCCGCAGTTGCCGAATTCGGGATGCTGCTGCGCAATTCCGCCTTTAAAGCCGACAGCTCCTATAAAGGGGTCTTTTCCCTTGCAAAGCAGGCCCGGGGAAAAGATGAAGAAGGATACAGGGCGGAATTCATCCGGCTGGCAGAGCTGGCGGAAATGCTGTCTCAAAGGGAAAAATAACAGCAGTTTATTTATTGATCACGTGCTTTGTAACGAGTTGTTCCAGTGCGTTTAAGGATTTGGAAGCTTTGCCTGTTGCTTTTTCTTTTTTGATATTTCTCAAGAGCTGCCTAAGCCTCTGATAGTCCAACCCCGGGTAGGCATGTATAAATTCTTCCAAACCGGCTGGGTCACCCGATAACAGCCTGTCCAGCCACGCCCTGGTTTCTTTAACGGTTTCCGATTCAACGGGAAAGCCGGTATCGGTTTGCAGCAAAGCTTGACGGATAGGTTCCGGGTCCACATCCCGCATCAGGGCTCCGATGAATTGCCTCTGCCGTTTGCCTGCAACATTTGATGTAATGGATCGGGATTCTATCAGGGCTTTTTTCAGATCATCCGGAAGGTCCAACCGTTCCAACCGCCGGACAGGCAGCCCGGAGAGTTCAATGCCGAGTTCCTGGAGTTCTTCAGCCTCTTTTTTTATCTGTGTCTTGCTCTTTTCGTCAATATCTTTTTTCATGGTCATATGGTTATGCTTCTTTCAGGTGTATGGAGTCAATGACATGTATCATTTCATCATCTCTCTGACTTTGTTTTTCAAAATTTCCAGGACATTGCTGCCGCTTTTTTTTGCAATCCTATGGGCATCCTCCACAATTTTTTTTGCATGAGCGGATATAGCCGCCTCACCCGGTAAAGCAATGCCGGATTTTTCATATTGCCGGAGAAGAAGCTTCCCGGCAAAAGCAATTTCCTGTTTCCGGATAAATCCATTCTTTCCAAAAATAGCCATAGAAGCTCTCCTTTCTTGATATCAATCGTATACCGGATTGGTATTTTACACAAAACTCATCTGTAAGTCTCAATAATTTGTTGCAGTACTTGATTGCCGGGGCATAGCTCTTTTTCTGCCAGGGAATTCAATGGGGTTTCAACAGTTTCAAGGATGTCATGGGTATCTTTCAGGCTCTCGTTGATGTGAAGTATTCCTGTCAGGAGACGTCCCTTTTCCCGGTAAAGTTCCAAGGCATCAATGGCCGGCCGTCTCTGGGTGATATCAACGGACCCGTCACTTTTGTGAAGATGGATCACCCCGCCGTCATGCAGGGTCACGGATTGGGTGGTCCCCTTTTCATACTGGGTGGTAATTTCCTTCCGGGGCGGGATAAAATCAAATGTGGCCGTGGCTTCCATATGGTCGCGGACCCACTGGTAGCTTTTGGTGGAGGTGGTGGTGTTGTTAAACGTCACACAGGGAGAGATCACATCCACCAGGGCAAACCCTTTGTGTGTGATGGCAGCTTTCAGAAGGGGAACGAGCTGTTCCTTGTCACCTGAAAATCCCCGGGCCACAAATCCGGCCCCGATAGCAATGGCAAGTTCGCACAGGTCAATGGATTCAAACAGGCTCTGCCGGCCTTTCTTACCGGCAGAGCCCCGGTCTGCCGTTGCCGAATCCTGTCCTTTGGTCAGACCGTAACAGCCGTTATTCATGACGATATAGACCATGTTGAGATTGCGCCTGACAACATGGATGAATTGCCCCATGCCGATGGACGCTGTGTCCCCGTCGCCGGAAACACCGATATACACAAGATCCCGGTTGGCCATATCGGCCCCTGTGGCAATGGAGGGCATGCGTCCGTGAACAGAATTGAATCCATGGGATTTGCCGAGGAAATAGGCCGGGGTTTTGGACGAACATCCTATTCCTGACATTTTGGCAATCCCGGAGGGTTCCAGGGCTAGCTCATAGCAGGCGTTGATGATGGCGTTGCTGATGGAATCATGGCCGCATCCGGCGCATAGGGTGGAAGCCGCACCTTCGTAATCGCGGCGCGTATACCCCAGATCGTTTTTGGGAAGGTCGGGGTGGCGGAAACCAGGGCGGGTGGAACTCATTGGGCACCTCCTTGTTGCATTTGCGCTTTCAGTATCTGTTCGATGGAATACGAGATATGTCCGGCAGTGACGGGCAGACCGTCAAAATGGGTGATGGAGACCAGTTTGTCCGGCCGGATGCCGCATTCGCTGATCAAAAGGGTCCGCATCTGGCCGTCCCGGTTCTGCTCAATGACAAAAATGGTTTTGTGCCGGTCGATAAAGGCCTTGACCTCATCCTGGAAAGGAAACCCCCTAAGCCGCATGGTATTGATCGTGATTCCCTGCGACCCCAGCGTTTCTATTGCTTCATGGGAGGCCTGGGTGCTGGTGCCGAAAAAGACGGCCCCATAATCGGCGGCGGTATCGGTTAGTTTAATATCCGGCTTTGGCACAAGGCCTTTGGCGGTCTGCCATTTTTTACCCAGCCTTACCATGATCCGCTGATAGGTGTCATTGTCCTCTGTGTAAGCCGCAAATTCATCATGGGAAGATCCCCGCGTTACATAGGAGCCGAGCCTCTGGTGGGTTCCCGGGTAGGTCCGGTAACAGATACCGTCCCCGTCTTTGTCCAGATACCGTCCCCATTTTCCGGTCAGGGATTCAAGCTGGTGTTTGTCAAGGACTTTTCCCCTGTCATAGGTCCGGGTGTCATCCCATTCCAGGGGCAGGCAGATATGATCATTCATGCCCAGGTCCAGGTCGCTCATGATGATGACCGGGGTTTGAAGCCGTTCCGCCAGGTCAAAGCCGTCTGCTGTCATTTCAAAACATTCTTTCGGGTCACAGGGAAAGAGCAGGACATGTCTGGTGTCGCCATGGGAAGCACAGGCGCACAAGAGAATGTCCGATTGCTGGGTCCGTGTGGGCATGCCCGTGCTGGGCCCGGTTCTCTGGACATCGATCAGCACCACCGGGATTTCTGCAAAATAGGCCAGGCCTAAAAATTCATTCATCAGGGAAATCCCAGGCCCCGATGTTGCGGTAAAAGCCCGGGCCCCGTTCCAGGAGGCCCCCAGGGCAATGCCCAGGGCCGTCAGCTCATCTTCGGCCTGAAGAATGGCCACCCTTTTTTTGCCGGAATCATCCAGCCGGTATTGGCTGGTGAATTTGTCAAAGGCTTCAATCACGGAAGTGGAGGGTGTGATGGGATACCAGCCTGCCACGGTGGCCCCCCCGTAAAGGGCACCCAGGGCCGTGGCCGTGTTCCCGTCCATCAGGATATGGCGGGTCAGTTTGTTGCTGCGTTTCACCTTAAGTTTACAGGTGTCTTGAAAATGCGTGGCCGCATATTCAAATCCCAATGTCAGGGCTTTTATATTGGGTTCTGCCAGTTTGGGCTTTTTTTTGTATTGGCTCAAAATGGAATCGGTCAGGACGGAAAATTCCATACCAAACAAATGGGCCAGGGCTCCAACATAGACGATATTTTTCAGCAATTGCCGGAGCTTTGGATCTTCAATCTCCCGGTTACAGATCTGGGTCAGCGGAATGTTGATGAGCGTGATATCATCCCGTGCAAAATCCGCCGGCAGTTGCCGGGCCGAATC
Organism: Desulfobacterales bacterium RIFOXYA12_FULL_46_15; assembly: GCA_001799395.1. Lineage (GTDB taxonomy): Bacteria > Desulfobacterota > Desulfobacteria > Desulfobacterales > Desulfobacteraceae > Desulfobacula. The sequence goes on from MGTJ01000033.1 coordinate 27,710, forward strand.
ATACATAAAATACCCGCCCGGCGCCAGACCCTCATAATCCCTTTTTAAGGTCTGCCCGTTGACGGCAACGATGAAATCATATCCCCCCCGGCGGCCCAGATTTCCTTTTTCATTGATCCTCACCTCATACCAGGTCGGCAGACCCTGGATATTGGAAGGAAAAATATTTTTAGGACTCACCGGAACCCCGAGCCGGAACAAGGATTTGGCAAAAAGGGCGTTTGCACTGGCCGAACCCGAGCCGTTCACATTGGCAAACCGGATCACAAAATCATTTATACCTTCAAGTTTCATTATTTTTTGCCTTCGCTGTCTTATATGTGTATTTCTGCATATCCCAAGCCGATGTCGGGCACCGTTCCGCACAAAGCCCGCAGTGGAGGCAGACATTTTCGTCTTTGACCATGACCCTGCCCGTAGGGAGCAGGCCTGAGACATAAAGTGACTGGGACCTGTTTTTTGCAGGAATGGAAAGGCCTGCGCGCAGGTTTTCCTCTTCATCGTTTCGGATAAAATTGATACAGGTTGTGGGGCAGACATCCACACAGGCGTCACATTCAATACATAAGGAGACAAAAAAAACCGTCTGCATATCGCAATTGATGCACCGCAGGGCTTCCGTCCTGCCTGTTTCCCGGTCAAACCCCAGTTCAACCTCCATGAGGCGGTCCTTGATGGATTTGACCTTTGACACCATGGGGACGCTCTGCCGTTCCCGTTCCGACACTTCATTGTGATACATCCAGTCGTGAAGCCCCATCTTCTGTCCGTCCAGGGTCGTTGCAGGCAGGGGCCTTTTTAAGAGATCCTCGCCCCGGCAGAAAAGATCTATTGAAATGGCGGCCTCATGACCATGGGCCACGGCAGTGATCACATT
>MGTJ01000033.1:28592-59870 GCA_001799395.1 Desulfobacterales bacterium RIFOXYA12_FULL_46_15
TCCGAAAGCGGCATCGCCGCCGAAAAATATTTTTTTGATACTGGATTGAAACGTGATTTCATGGACCTGTGGCCGGCTTGAATCATTAAAGACCAGCCCCACCTCTTTTTCGATCCAGGGGAATGCGTTCTGCTGACCCACAGCGATCAGCACTTCGTCGCAGGGAATAAAAATTTTTTTCTGATCAGATGCCGGACCATCCGGCAAAGGCTGGAAGGTCATGCCTGTCAAACGCTGGTTTTCCACCACAAAGGCCAGAGGGGACAGGTATTCCAGGATCGGGATATCCTCGCGCAGGGCATCTTCGATCTCCCATTTCGATGCCTTCATGTTTTTACGGGGCCCCCGGACCACGACCTTGACGTTTTCCCCGCCAAGCCTGCGGGCCGTCCTGCAGCAGTCCATGGCTGTATTGCCGCCGCCGATAACAAGGACTGTTTTGCCGGTCTTTTTGACATGGCCGTACTGAACCGATGCCAGCCATTTAATGCCGATGTGAATAAAGTTTTCCCCCTCCTGCCGGCCCGGAAGGTCCAGGTCTTTGCCCCTTGGGGCACCAGTGCCGATAAAGACGGCATCATAATCTTTTTTAAGAAAATCCTTCATGCTGGAGATATAGGTATTGAAATGGGCGTTTACCCCCATATCCAGGATATAGCCCACCTCTTCATCCAGCACCTTTTTGGGGAGTCTGAAAGAAGGGACCTGACTCCGGATGAACCCGCCGGCCTCGGCCTGATCATCATACAGATCGATCTCATACCCCAGCGGCAGAAGATCCCTGGCCACGGTAAGAGAGGCAGGTCCGCCGCCGATCAGAGCAATTTTCCTGCCGTTTTTCTGTTCAGGAATTTTTGGAAGGCGGCTTCTAATGTCCCCCTTATGGTCTGCACATACCCTTTTTAAACGGCAGATCGCCACGGCTTTGTCTTCCACACGGCCCCTCCGGCAGGCCGGTTCACAGGGCCTGTCGCACACCCTGCCCAGGATACCCGGGAAAACATTAGATTCCCAGTTGATCATATAGGCATCATCATATTTTTCTTCCGAGATCAGCCTGATGTATTCCGGAACCTCTGTGTGGGCCGGACAGGCGAACTGGCAATCGATGACCTTGTGAAAATACTCGGGATCTTGAATATCAGTCGGTTTCAATATTTTTTCTCCCACCTTTGAAATGAGTTTCAGTTATCAAAAACTACAGCATATCCTGTTAATATTTTTTTGTTTTGAATTGCTATTGCTGATGACAGGCCTTGCATGGCACCGGCGCAGGGCCCATGCCTTTGGGGTCTCCTTTTTCAATATTATAGGCTTTATGGCATTCAATACAGTTCGCATGAAGGGCTTCATCATGATAGATTTTGATTTTTTCCGGTTTTTCTAATTTCTCACCCTTTTTCTTTTTAGTTTCCTTGTGGCATTGGATGCACCGGCTGACAGGGCCACCCGGCTTTAAATCCAGGGGCTTGCCCATATTGTCGTGATGGCAGTCGCCACAGGATTTTGAATACTCATCCATATGTTTTTGATGGGTGAATCTGACAATGGGTTTGGTATGAGAGGCATATCCTGGACTGTCCATCAGAATGATGCCGTCAGAGGCTGCCTTATCTTCGGGCACGGGTACAGGTTTGGGGTCCGGCGGGGCGGCTGTTTTGGGGGCGGGCTCAGGCTCGGGTTCCGGGTCTTTTGCCGCAGGCACGGCTTCTGCCTTTTCCTGTTGGCCGGTTTCCTGAACAATGGTTTTGGATTCAGCAGGCAGGGCATTTTCAGATTTTCGGATTAATAAATCGGCCAGATAGGGCCTAAGCACCGATCTGACTTGTGTCCCGGCTTTCCGCTGGGTGTCCGTTGATTTACCGGGTATCGCGCAATAGGCAAGAATAAGGATGAGGATAAGAACCGCTGCCAGAATAAGAGATTGGCCTTTCTGTTCAGGAATCATGGTATTTCTCCTGTTTATTTTTATTTCAAACCAGGCTCATGCCGCAGATTTCAACAATCCTGCGGATTGCCTGATAAAAATCCCGGCACTTTATAAACTTGATTTGTTTTAGCATATTTTGCAGATTCATAAAGCATTTTTATCTCGTTTACCCACAGCATTGATGATCTTCGATTTTTTCCAGTAACATTTCATAGGTGCCTGCAGGTATGAGGTATGCTGTTGGTTTGTTATGGATGAGTATGTTATTTGACATTTTTAAAGGGGTGTGTATCATGACTTTAAACCTATCATTTTTTATGGGAGAGATAAGATGAAATTAAAAACAGCCATGTTGCTTATAATCCTGTCCATGTGTTTTTTGTTGTCCGGCACAGGTCTTGCCAATATCCCGGAAGGAAAACTCCAGGTTCTGATACCGGGTCATGATGCAAAAATTACGTTTCAGGAGATTGATGAAGGAAAAGTCCTGGTTTCTGCCCTGGATGCTGAAGATAACCCGGTCAAAGACTTGATGACGGAAGATTTTAAAGTGATCAAGGGCGAAATCAATGCCATTGTAACAAACGCCGAAGTCCTGAAAACAAGGAAGGATGTTCCCATCCATTATGTCCTGATGGTGGACAATTCTTTTTCAATGGAGGAACGCAAAGCAGTACAGCCTCTTTTGTCTGCCCTGGACGAATTTGTAAAAATTGTAAGGCCGATTGATGAAGTCCAGGTTGTGGTGTTTGACGGCAATCAGAGTTTTGTGGTGGATGGCTTGAATTTGAGGTTAAGCACATTCAAATCAAACAATGCCAAAGATCTGCAGAATTTTTTTAAAAAAAGTTTTAAACAGGGAATGAGCAATGAGACTTTTTTATATGAAGGAATACTGGGCGGGTTGCATCTGATTTCAAAACTGCCTGAAAAAGATAATAAATTCCTGGTGGTTTTTTCAGATGGAGAAGACCTGAACAGCAATATAAAAAAGGAAATCATAACTCCTAAAGCAAAAGGGCTAAAGAATTTTTGCGCCTATGCCATTGATTTCATGCCGTCTGAAAAAAAGGATGAATTTTTAGACACTTTTGCTGAAAAAAACGGCGGAAAATCCTGGAAAGCCGCTTCAGCAGCAAACCTGCTGCCTATCTTTAAAAATATTTCCACTACCTTATTATATCAGTATGTGGTTGAATATCATTTTTTTAACCCGCCCCAGGGGTCATTGGTTGTTCATCCGTCTGCCGTCGCCATCGAGCAGCTTACCATCATCGACAGCTCTCCCCTGCTCAATTATATTTTCTTTGACACAGGCCAAAGCAGCATGCCGGAACGTTATCATTTATTAAAAACCCAGGCTGAGGCAGGGGAATTTGATGAAAAGATGTTAAGAGACACGATCACAAAATATTATGATGTATTGAATATAATCGGTAAACGACTTTTTGAAAACCCTGAAGCAAATATCGAACTTGTGGGATGTATCAGTGACAAGGGTGAAGAAAAGAATAATATGACGCTTTCCCGGGCACGGGCCGAAAGCGTTCGGGCATATCTTCAATATATATGGAGTGTCGACCCCGGCAGAATAGCCGTCACTGCCCGCAAACTGCCTGAATTGCCAAGTACCGGCAGGGTTGAAGAAGGGGTATTTGAAAATCAGCGGGTAGAGATTCATTCCGATTCCCCGGCGATCCTTGATTCCATAAAAAGCACCTATATGTTTGAAATTGCCGATTCTAATGAAATCATGATTCAGCCTGATATCAAGCCTGGCTATGACATAAAGGAGTGGAAGATTGAAATCAAGGGGGATGGACAGCTCTTGAAGTCCACAGAAGGCCAGGGAAATACCATTCCTGATTTTTCTTTCAGCCTGGCTGAATATGGGCTCGGTAAAACAGGCGCCTTTCAGTCTATTTCCATAAGCTCAACCATGACCGATATTACAGGCCGGACTTTTATCACAGAGGTTGTAAAGATTCCTGTCAAATATAATAAAAGAGTGGAAAATAAAGCCCAGAAGCTTGAATATAAAGTGCAGGAAAGATATGCGCTAATCCTGTTTGATTTTGACCGTTGGGAAATCAGGGAAAGAAATAAAACAGTGATCGACCGGGTTGTCAAAAGGATCAAAGAACTGCCCGAAGCAACAGTGATGATCGTGGGACAGACAGATATCATCGGGACGGAAGACTACAATGTCGCGCTTTCTTTGCGCAGGGCCCAGGCGGTTTACCAGAATGTAATGGATAGTGGTCTTTCATCACCGGAGAGGGTGGAATTCAAAGGGAATGGCCCCCATGATCCGCCATTTGACAATGCAATGCCTGAAGGACGGTCCTTTAACCGGACGGTGATCATTACCCTGGAATATGAACAAACCGAATAGGCTTCCCAGGGCTCTTTAAAATTAAAAGGCAAGGAAAAAAAATTACCTGATGAAAAAGAAAATACTTGTCACGCGGCTGTACCCGGAAGCCGGGATCAGCCTTCTTGAAAAGGAAAATTTTGATCTCACCCTGTGGGAAAAAGAACGCCCCATGACCCCTGAAGAACTTCTTGGCCTGGCCAAAACTCATGATGCCGTTCTGTGCACCCTGACCGACCGGATTGATAAAGCCTTTTTAAATGAATGCCGGCATCTTGAGATCATCTCCCAGTTTGCCGTCGGGTATGACAATATTGACATTGCAGCGGCAACAGACCTTGGCATTCCAGTGGGGTTTACACCGGATGCCATGAGTGAAGCCACGGCAGACATCGCCTTCGGGCTTATGATTGCCGTGGCCAGAAACATGTTCTTCATGCATAAGACCATTATCCATGGCCAGTGGGGATATTTTAACCCAACCGGCCATCTCGGGATTGAATTAAAACAAAAAACACTCGGCATTTTCGGGCTTGGCCGCATTGGGCTGAAAATGGCCCAGCGGTGTCAAAACGCCTATGATATGAAGATCCTCTATCATAACCGGACCCGGAATACAAAAGCAGAGAAGCTGGTTGACGCGACCTGTGTCGGTTTTGACGAACTTCTGGCAAAAAGCGATATTGTGTCGGTTCATTGTGCCTTGACACCCGAGACAAGGCATGTTTTTGACCTCAAGGCCTTTAAAAAAATGAAACCCTCTGCCGTTTTTATCAATACGGCAAGGGGCCCCATCCATCATGAAAAAGACTTGACCCAGGCCGTCAAAGAGGGCCTGATCCGGGGGGCAGGCCTGGATGTGACTGATCCCGAGCCCATGGCAAAGGATAATCCCCTTCTTTTTATGGAAAATGTCTGCGTGCTTCCCCATGTGGGATCAGCCACAATGGAAGCCAGGAATCAGATGTCCATCCTGGCCGCTATGAATATCATAGGGTTTTATAAGACGGGCAGGGTTTCCCATATCGTCAACCCGGGTGTCCTGGGATCATGACCCGTAAGGATGATGCCCTGCTGAAACGCATGCGGCAGGACAGCATTGATATTTTTTACCAGGGTCTGGCTGCGGTTGATCCTGTAACCTGCATCCATACCTGCTGTGCGCTTGAAAATGCTGTTTTCAGGGTGAACAACCAGGCCTATCCGCTTGACAGGTTTGAAAAAATCATTGTCCTGGGTGCTGGCAAGGCAGGTGCATCCATGGGCAGGGCCATGGAAGAAATCCTCGGGGACAGGATTACATCAGGACTCATTATTGTCAAAACCGGCCATACCACCCCCTTAAACCGGATCTTGCTTGTGGAAGCGGCTCACCCTGTACCTGATGAAAAGGGTGTCAGGGGCGCACAAAAACTTTTGGATCTGGCATGTCAGGCAGATGAAAAAACCCTTGTGATCTGTCTCATATCCGGGGGCGGTTCCGCATTGATGACATACCCGGCTTCAGGGCTGACCCTTTCGGATAAGCAGGAGACCACAAAAGCGCTTCTTGAATCAGGGGCATCCATTCATGAAATCAATACCATCCGGAAACACCTGTCCGGGATAAAAGGCGGGTTGCTGGCAAAAGCGGTTTATCCCGGGACCCTTATGTGCCTGGTTTTGTCCGATGTGGTGGGGGATGATCCGGATATCATTGCCTCAGGGCCTTGCACGGCAGATCCCGGGACTTTTGGGCAATGCCTCAGCATTATCCGCACACGGGGTATCGGGCCGCGGCTTCCAAAGTCTGTCTTGGAACATCTTGAAAACGGTTCCAAAGGGTTGATGCCGGAAACCCTCAAACAGGGGGATAAGGCATTTGAACGGGTGACCCATACGATTATCGCAAGCAATATTAAATCCCTTGAAGCGGCCCTGGAAAAAGCGGAAACCCTGGGCTATCATACCTTGATCCTGTCTTCCCTGGTGGAGGGGGAAACCCGTGACGTTGCAGCCTTTCATGCCGCCATTGCAAAACAGGTCCTTGCCACGGGCCATCCTGTCAAACCGCCTGCCTGTCTCCTGTCCGGCGGGGAAACAACCGTAACCATAAGGGGAAAAGGCAAGGGCGGCCGGAACCAGGAATTTGCCCTGGCATCGGCTTTACATATAAAGGGAAAAGAAACCATTGTCATCCTGAGTGCCGGCACGGACGGAACAGATGGACCCACTGAAGCGGCCGGAGCTGTCGTTGATCATACAACGGTACAAAGGGCGCTGGATATTGGCCTTAAACCGGAATTATATCTTGAGGACAACAATGCCTTTGTTTTTTTTGACCGGCTTTCGGATCTTTTTATCACAGGGCCCACCCATACCAATGTCATGGATTTAAGAATCCTGCTGATCCGGTAGATCATGACCGGTCATTCATTGTGAACATGGGTGTGTTTCCTTCTTTCATTTTCCGTCCAGTCAATTCTGCCCATGAGACCCCTGATGATCCGTACATCCCTTGATGTGATCCCGCCGGCGCCAAAGATCCGCCGAAAGGTCCGCAGAATGTGTTCCGGATTCTGTTTGTCCAGAAACTCGATATTCATGAGGGTTTCCTTCATATGGGCAAACATATGTTCGATTTCATTTCCATGGGCAAGCTTTTTGGCCGGCAAACCGGCAGGCTTTCTGATTTTTGCGGAAGAGATGGAAATTTCATAAAGCAGGATGGACAGGGCATGGCTCAGATTCATGGAGGGAAACGCGTCATGGGTCGGAATGGTGATGAAATGGCGGCAAAGGCTCAGGTCTTTTGTTTCAAGGCCGTTGTCTTCAGGTCCCATCACCAGGGCAGAGGACACGTCGGGAAAGTCCTGGTTTAATTTTTCGGCTGCTGTGGCCGGTGTAAAAAAATTTTCCCTGTATTTGCCGAACCTGCGGGTGGTGCCGAAGGCCGCCTGGATATCGGAGAGGGCATCCTTCAGGTTGTCAAAGACCTGGGCGTTTTCAAGAATGGGGAAGGCGGCCAGGGCCATTTTCCTGGCCGGAAGGGACAGGTATTCCGGTGTGGGGTCCACGAGCCTGAGCCGGGTAAAACCGAAATTCATCATGACCCTGGCCACAGACCCGATATTGATGGGTCCCTGGGGCTTTACAAGAACGATGGCAAGACTGTCCGGGTTCATTTTTCCTTTGTATTTTTATCTTTTGTGTCTATGATCAGGGTAACCGGGCCCTGGTTGATGAGTGAGACTTCCATCATGGCCTGGAAAACCCCGGATTTTGTCTCAACCCCGAGTTCTTTTGCCCGGCGGATAAAATGTTCATACAGGCTGTTGGCTTTTTCAGGGGCGGCTGCCTTGATATAGGAGGGCCGCCGGCCTTTTCTGCAATCACCGAGGAGGGTGAACTGGGAGACGACCAGAAGCTCGCCTTTGACATCCATCAAAGAGATGTTCAGTTTGCCCTTGTCATCTTCAAATATGCGCAGGTGAATGATTTTTTCCACCAGGAAATCCGCATCTTTTTCCGTGTCGTCTTCAGATACGCCCAGAAGGACCATCAGCCCTTGGCCGATCCTGGAAACAATTTTATCCGCCACTGCCACATGGGAATTTTTAACCCGCTGAACCACTGCCTTCATTATTATTCTCTTTTTTTATCCATATCAGGTGAATAGGACCGGATCTGGCCAGTCTGTGCTGAATCCTTCCGCTGTCAGTATATTGATTGCCCTTTCCACATGGCCCCCGGCCTCACTCACGCCGTGGGAATCATCCCCCGGAACCAGGGGGATTCCCATTTTTTTTGCTGTTTCCCGGATGGAGGCGGCGATATAAGGTTCTTTTTCACCCCTCTTGAGGGGCCGGAGGTTGAAATCCAGGACAAGGTTCAGGGATTTGATGAGGCTCAGATTCCGGAGGATCTTCTCCCGGACAGAGGGGATTAAAAGCCTTTTTTCATAGCCCGGGTCAAAGATCCGGACCATGTCGAAATGTCCCACGACAAAAGGCTTCAGGGTGAGGATCATGTCATGCTGTTGATCAAAATAGGTTTCATACAGGGCCTCATGGGAACCGCATAAAGACACGGCCCGGTCATAATCTTCCCTGGAATAATCAAAACAGATATCATTCACATGATGGACCGAGCCGACAATATAATCGGGGGTGAACTCATGGATGAGCTGTTTCACATGGGCTGCATATCCGGTATAGGTTTCCGTCTCCATCCCGGCAAAGATCCGGATCTTTGAGGCATATTTTTTTTGAAGCGCCCGGAGGGTCTTAAAATAAGCTTCAAATCGGTTTTGAATATCATGAGCCGTGAGGCCCAGGTTTTTTTCATCCGGGTAGAGGAAATTTTCATGGGCCGGCGGAATATGTTCCGTAATCCCGACCCTTGTAAAGCCAAGGCTGATATATCTTAAAACGATATCTTCCAGGTGACCTTCGGCATGGCTGCAGAACTCTCCGCTATGGCCGCCGTGAAGGGAAATGAGCAATTGGTTTTTCATGACCGGCAACCTAACATCAAAAAGGGGATAAAATCAAGTGGGTCAAGAATCAAAAGGATGGGAGTTTTTAAAATCAGGCTGGTAATTGTCTTTGCTTTCCAGGTCCTGGACCCAGCCGTTTTCAAGGCCTAAAAAATCCATTTCATCCAGCACTTCTTCATATTCCGCTTTTGTCACGCCCCGGTTGAGGCCATCCGTGAGGGCCACATGGGGGGTGGGGGAATACTGGGCCATGAGGGAAACAGTGATGTCCGGAGATATTTTTTCTGCAAGAAAACGCAGGACATCCTTGCTGTTTTCCACCTGCCCCGGAAGCACCAGGTGACGCACGATCACTCCCTCCTGAATCTCCCCCCTGGAATTCAATTTAAGATTAAACCCTTTCTGCCTGACCATTTCCCGGATGGCGGCTGTGGCAACGGCAGGGTAGCGGGGCGCATGGGAAAGCCTCAGGGCAAGGCGTTCATCCATGTATTTCAGATCCGGCAGCCAGACCCGGATCAGGGATGAAAGGGATGAAAGGCTCTCCACCCGGTCATAGGCATGGGTATTGTAAACTGTGACCGGCGACCGCCCTTTTTCCTGCAAGGCCCTGATGACGGCTTGGACCTGGGGGATTACGTGGGAGGGAGACACAAATCCCACTGCATGGGCTCCCTGGTCCAGCAGGCGTTCAATCCTGCGGACCACCCCGTCCAGGGTCAGGATATATTCGATTTCAGGAGTTTCATTTCTGCTGATCTGGTGGTTCTGGCAATAGCTGCATTGAAGATTGCAGTGGGTGAAAAATACATTGCAGATACCGTGTTCTCCGCTGATGACCGGCTCTTCCCCCTTATGAAGACAGATGGCCCCGATCTTATACCCGGCTCCTGTCCGGCAATATCCCGGCTCGCCGGCGAGCCGGTTCACCCGGCATTTCCTTGGGCAGCACACGCAGGAGCGAAGGGCTTCAGGATAGGAAAAATCTATGGGTTCTTTGGCAAATTTCATAGATCACTCTTTATTTCATTCATTTTTATCATATTCAATGCCGCATTCACAACCGTTGGATCAGGTATAAAAAGGTCGGGAACCGGCTTAAAGCCTTGAGTTTATAAAAGTCATAAAGGATTTCACGGGAAGGGTTGCTAAATTTTAACGGAGAGAGATAAATGCAGCCTTTGGGCCTTGTCCTTTGGCTGCTCTCCCGGATCAGGGAAAGCATGGATTCATAATGGGTGTCTGGCAGGGATTCATCCATGACAAAATTGCAGGTGATTTCCACATTGGGAATTGTATCGTTGATTTGCCGGGCCTTTTCAAATGCAGCCTTTATTTTTCCCGGGGTGAGGGGTTTGCCAAGAAGATCAAGGGTGGTTTTGTCACATGATTCAAGACCGATATTGATAAAGGTTTGAAAGGGCAGTTTTTTGAGTCCATTGAACAGGAAGGGGCCGGCATGTAAAAAAGAATCCACACTTCCAAACATGAAAAGAAAGCTGTCTTTCATGACAGAGCAATGAAAGCCGAAAACTTCAAAGGCGTTACGGGCAGTATCAAGGATGAGTCCGGCAGGAGCATTCAAGGCATCGTGTTCCCCGAGAAAAAGGGCATTGTAATTAACGATGTCCTTTCCATATAATGCTTTCAGGGCCGTGAGCTGACGATGGATATCTGCTTTTGACCGGACGGCAAACGGTTTTTTATTTTTTATTTTGCAGAAGCCGCATTTATAAAGACAGCCGTCGGCCAGGGTCAGAGGGATGATATTATAGTCCGCATGGCGGGCATCCGGGGGCATGACCGTTACCCGTGAGCCGATGACATCAAACAGGGCCTGGGCTTTTTCCTTTAGAAGTTGCGGGATTTTTTGCCTGATGTCCCAAAGCCATCCGGAAAATTCATCCGGGACCCCGGTGTCCGGCAGGCTGGATATGATATCAGGCCAAGAGGTGATAATATGGTCTATTTCCGCTTCTTCAAAGGGTTTGCCGCCCATGAGGGAATTTGTCGGATACATCAGGTTGGGAAGATAATATTCCCCCAGGGCTTCAAAAACCCCGGAATATCCGCCGGTGGAATAATAGACCCAGTCATTTCCCATGGTCCGTTTCAGCCATTCGGAAGGGTGAAGCCATGTATTTTTTTTTGATCTGGCATGCCGGATCTCATGGTTGAGATTGAATTCAAAGATATACTCACGGGTCTCAAGCCTTGAAAAAAGACCGTATTTGACAGGGAAACTGATCTTTGCGTATTCCTGGCTGCCCTGGCAGTTCAATGCAATGGAAAAATTCCGGGTCTGGAGGCTCTGTGCCGGGTTATCCGTTATTTTCAAGGGTTCAATGGCTCTCATGATGTTAATGCCCTGTGTTTACATTTGAAATCAGAACATGGCAATCTTTTTTTAAAAAGGTTTTAAATTTTTACCTGATATGATATATTGATCTAAAATTTGCCATCCGGATATTGATACGACATCGCCCATAAAAAATCAGCAGAGGGAAAAAAACAAGAATCGCTTTTTCCTCTTTAAAAACAGGGAGAGCAAGATCTTATGAAGGATTTCATATTATCTGTTTTTCAGACTTTGACTCTGCCGGTTCTGATCCTTATCGCTCTCTCTTTTTTGATCGCAGCACTCAGCTTGATGCAGCTTCAGAAAATGAAACACCGGCTCAGGGATAAGGAAACGGCACTGCATAAAAAAAAGGAAAAATTAAGGCTTCTTCTGGATCATGCAGAAGACGGTATATTGATCATTCAAAATCTCATTTTCAAATATGCCAACAAAAGGGTGTACGAGATCATGGGACTGGAAAATAAAGAGGGGATCTCAAATAATCTTATTGACTACATCTACCCGGATGATCTGCAGACTGCCCTTGATAGTTATGAGAACACATTGCTGTCAGGGGACAAGGAGACAAGCTATAAGGTGCGGCTGGTTAAACCCGATCATAGTCTGTTGTGGGTTTATGTCCGTTCTATTCCTGTGGTCTGGGAGAATGAACCTGCCAATCTTGCCTTCATGAGGGACATCACAACCCAGAAGATAATGGAACATGATCTTCAGCAAGCCCAGCGCATGGAGGCCATCGGGGTTCTGTCCGGCGGTATTGCCCATGATTTTAATAATATTCTGACCACCATCATCGGTAATGCAGAACTGGCATTGATGGATCTTGCCGGTGAAAGCCCAGGAAAAAAAGAATTTGAACAGATCCGGGATTCCGGCCACAGGGCAAGGGACCTGGTCCGCCAGATCCTGACCATCAGCCGGGAATATAGGTCTGAAATCGAGCCTTTATACCTTTCTCCCATTATCAAGGAAGCCCTGAAGCTTTTAAGATCCACCCTGCCCAGGAATATAAAAATAGTGGAGAAAATCGATAAGCCGCTCAGCTTTGTCAAGGCGGATTCAGTCCAGATCTATCAGGTTTTCATGAACCTTTGCACCAATGCCAAGCATGCCATGGAAAAAGAAGAGTCTGCCCTGCTTGAAGTGGAATTGAAAAATATTACCCTTTCTTCTTCAATGAGAACAGCGACAGATCATATCATGCCGGGCAATTATGTGAAACTAAGTGTAACAGATACCGGCACCGGTATTGATCCCCAAATTGCCGGGAAAATTTTTGAACCTTATTTTACAACAAAGGGCAAAGAAAAAGGAAGCGGTCTGGGGCTTGCAATGAGCCTTGGGATTATCAAACAGTTCGGCGGTTATATCGCGTTTGACAGTGAGCCGGGCAAAGGGTCTTGTTTTTCTGTCTTTCTGCCGGCCCATGAGCCTGAAAAAGCACTGGAAAAAACCCTGGAAAACGCCATGCCTGTTCAAGGCAGGGGCAAGATTTTATTTGTGGATGATGAGATTGAAATCACGGTAATGGCTAAAAAAATGCTGACTCATTTAGGGTTTTCAGTGATGACGGCCGGTTCAGGGAAACAGGCCCTGGAAGCCTTTGCAAGGGACCCCCGGTTTTTTGACCTTCTGATAACGGATCTGGCCATGCCGGAAATGACGGGAATAAGGCTTGCAAAGGAAGTGATGCGGATTCGCCCCGGATTCCCGGTCATTATGTGCACAGGCCACAGCGACACCTTTGATGAAAAGGCGGCAAAGGAAGCAGGGATCATCGAATATATTTTAAAGCCCTATAATCTAAAAGAACTCGGTGCCATTGCCGCAAGATATATGAAAAATGTCAAAGCTGCCTGAGCATCTTGACCTTCTTATGGTGAACCTTAAGATTCAACGATTTCCATAAAAAAGCATCATGGACCGGTTGGGATTATCAAATACCCTGATCGGGCAGAATTAAATTACAATACAGAAAGTTTATAATTTCCTGCAATGAAATTATCCGCCACCCATTTGATGCTGTCTTCTGTGGTCATGAGCATGTCCATCTGGCGCGTGAAAAGAAGGAGGCGGCCCAGGATGTCCAGCCGGTCCCGGATCAGCGGGCAGGGGTATTTCTGAAACCTGGCGTCAATTTTATCTTCTTTTACATCCACGGCAAAATCAAAGGATGTCAGGATCAGGGCAATGGCCCGGACCCGCCTGTTTCTTTTGATATTGTCGGCAGCACCGCCTTTGAATGAAAAGGTGATATAATTTTTATTGACCGTTTCTCCGCAATAAGCATCCACAACACTGTAATGGTATCCGACCCGGGAGCTGAAATTCAGGTATTTGTCGGCAATGACGGCATAGCTCCTGTCTCCGAACCGCTCTTCGACATGACCGGGGGAGAGCATCTGTTCCTGCATGACGGACAGAAAGCCTGAAAAATTGACAGGTCTTGGTTCCACACAATTGAAATTCTTGTTGAGCATGCCTTCCAGCAGGGCAAGAAAAGGAACGGATCTGATCCGGTCTATGGATAGCGTTCCGAGGCAGGTGTCTAAGGCTTTTAGATCATCAGATCCGCCTGGTTTGATTCCGGTGCCAAGGTCGATGATATGAAGGTCTATGGGTAGAGAGGCAGACAGGCGGTATGAGCATTGATCCCGTTTGGATGCCATGTCGCTGACGTTGAACATTTCAATATACGACAATTCATGGCAGAAGCGGGCGATATCATGGAGGGTACGGCATCCGGACGGTATAAATTCAGGTGCTTTGGGGTTGATGAGATTTAGCGGCAACATGAATCCGGATATTTTTTCAAGGTGTTCATGGACAGGCGTGCCCTTCATATGGGCATCCTGTTTTTCAACTGCTGCGGTCAGTTCCTTTACCACTCCTTGATAAACCCTGCCGCTAAATCCATCCACTGTGATTTCCATGCCGCTGGGAATGTCCTGTAAGACTTTTTCCGCGCCCAGGCCCATGAGGGTCGGGACATTGAATTCCCGGGCAAGGGCGGCCATGTGACCGCTGATGCTTCCGGATTCCGTAATGATAGCGCTGCATTGCCGCATGACCACGGTATATTCGGGAGAGGAGTGGTGGGCAATCAGAATCGCCCTGACTGGAAAACAGGAGAGGTCCTGTTCGGATTTTACATGAAAGGCCTTTCCTGTGCCTATGCCCTGGGAAGCTACCTCGCTTTCCTCTATGATCACCTTGTAACCGGGTATGGAGCCGGGCCTTTTTTGGATACTGGCCGGGCGGGGTTGCGCAGATGTGCCGGGACCGGATGATGCCGGGAGAGCAGCATTAATTTTCAGGGGCCTTGATTGCAGGATGATGATTTTACCATCAGGATCAACGGCCCATTCAATATCCTGGGCGCATTTATAATGGGCTTCGAGCTTTTGTCCGTATTCGGATAGCTGTCTTATCAGGTCATCGCTCATGGCCGGTGCAGACCGTTTTTCCAAAGGTACGGGAACCTCCCGGATACCCCCGGTCATTTCCGGGTGGGAGCCGTTGCCGTAATCACCCGGAAGAGCATTGCAATTGTCTTTTGACTCATGGTAACAGACGAGCTGAACGGCTTTTTCAGGGATATCCCGGCTCAAAATCGGGAAGGAATCACTTTTTTCCACCACATAGGTGTCCGGCCGGATAATACCGTCCACGGCATAGGGGCCAAGCCCCCACACGGCATTGATGATGATATGATCATCCAGGATATTATAGGGGTGCCGGGTGTACATGACCCCGCCGGCCACGGAATCCACCATCCGGATGCAGGCCACGGCCATGGAGAGGTCATCGTCTGCTATTCCCATGGAAATACGGTAGGAAATGGAGCGGGCGGAATAAAGGCCGGCAATGATGGATTTATAGGCATCGCCGATCTGATCGAATCCGATATTGAGCAAGGTCAGGTACTGTCCCGCAAAGGATAAATCCCCGTCCTCCCCGATGGCGCTGCTTCTCATGGCCACACGCACATTTCCGGCAGAGGAGGAAGGAGTTCCCCATAAGGTTTCAAAGGCTTTGGTGATATCGGTCATGATCACATCCGGAACCGGTTTTGATTTGATCAGGTCTCTGATATTCTGGCTCAGGCGGTTGAGACGCTCAATATCATGGATATCATCCACATCAAGGAGATTTTTGAGTTTCAGGATTTCCGATCTCAGGTTGCCTGTATCAAGAAACCTGTTGAAAGCTCTTACCGTAATGGCAAACCCTTCCGGAACCGGGATATTGAGGGCATTTTGAATTTCACCAAGGTTGGCGCTCTTTCCACCGACAAAATCCGCATCTTTTTTAAGGATATCCGTATAAGGGATGACGTAAAAAAGCGGTTCAAGCTCTTTTTTTTCAGCAGTCACCGATTTGATCTCCTGGTTGATTTTTTCAAGAACCTGATAGAGTCCCATATATTTGTTACCGGACAGCACATTCAGGTTTTTTACCATTTTAAAGGCCTGGATCATGGATCGGATTACCTGGTTTTTGATATAAGCAGTGCCGAAGATATGGTTTCCTTTGAGTTTTTGTTCCATATCGGCCAGGATATTGAAGAGTTCGGAATTTGCTGCAAGAAGCTCCTTAAAAAGCACGTATTTGAATCTGAACACGGCATTTGCTTCGGCATTGTGCCCGGGACGGTCTGAGGATTTGTTACCCCGTGACTTTCTGAGTCTCGTGCGGATCAGTTGTTTAATATTTCCTATAATGGTCGGCATGTAGAAGAGTGCATTCAATAAATATGCCATTCTTTGTACCATGAATTTTTTGTTGAAAACAGGGGATTTTCACTTTGTGAATGATTTTTTAAAATTCCTTTTTCAGGGTTGTATTTTTTGTTTCTTTTGCAAGGTGTAAAAAAATACGACAGGAGCATTGTTTAAAAACCTTTTCCCGGGATGCTGATCTTTATTCCCTTTTTTGTTCAATCCCCTGTGAAATAAGGGCTGTCAAAAATTTTTATTTCCTCTGCACCATTATGGCATGAAACTTGGTATGAGCCGATACAGGAAGGAACTCAAAGCATGGATGACCAGCTTTGAAAATAGTGAAGGGAGTGAATTTAAAAACAACATGAAACAGATATGGAGGAAATGATGAAAGTAATCGGGATAAAAATAAGAGTTTTTGTTCTCATGCTCTGCATGCTTCTGCCAGAGGCGGTTCTGGCCGCCGGCGAGAAAGCCGACCTTGTGGTTATTGTGGCTGATACCCGGGGGCTGACAGGAATTCTGAAGGCATGGGGAACGCTTTACAATGAGAGCCATCTTTATTTTTCCCTGCTCACCATCGTACTGATACCGGTTATCGGTTTGGTTTTCGGAACCGTAGCAGATATTGTCATGAGGACTATCGGGATCGATCTGGAGCACAGGGAATTGTCGGAACATTGATATGGATTTTTTGAACCTATTTAATTGATGGAGGATATATTTATGGATTGGTTATATGTACTGATGCCTATTTCCGGGGTGACGATTTTCTGGCCGGGCCTGGTCATTCTCGGCGTGGGTGTGGGAATCATCGGCGGATTTTTCGGCATGGGCGGGGCATGGATGGTTACTCCGGGTCTTAATATACTGGGTTTTCCCATGGCCTTTGCCATTGGGACCGATATTGCCCATATGGCAGGGAAATCTTTGATTTCCACTATGCGTCACGGCAAATTCGGGAATGTGGATTACAAGCTCGGACTTATCATGCTGGTCGGTACTGTTGTCGGGTTTGAGGTGGGTGCCCAGATGATCATGTGGCTTGAGAGGCTCGGGAATGTGGAGATGGTTGTCCGTTTGCTTTACCTGGTTCTTCTCGGGCTCATCGCCTGGATGGTTTTTTCCGATGTTTCCAAAAAGATGAGAAAAGACCGGGAAGCCCGTGCCAGGGGCCAGGAAATTGATAAATTATCAACCGGGATAGAATGGCATAAAACCCTGCACAAAATCAAAATACCGCCGATGATCACCCTTGAAGTGGCAGGAATTACCTGCACGGCCTGGCTTCCCATTGGCATCAGCTTTTTTACAGGCTGGCTTGCCGGTATCCTGGGTATCGGCGGCGGTTTGATCCGCATGCCCGCTCTTCTTTATCTACTCGGATGCCCTACCCATGTGGCGGTTGGAACGGATCTTTTTGAAGTTATGATTTCAGGTCTTTACGGTGCCTTCACCTATACCATGAAAGGCCGTACCGAACTTATGGCAGCCGTTATCATGCTGATCGGCGCAGCCGTTGGTGCCCAGATCGGAACTGTGGCAACAAAATATATAAAAGGATACGGAATCCGTATTGCATTCGGACTTGCCGTTGTCGGATGTGCCTTGTCCATTATCCTGAAACTTCTGGCCAAGGAAATTCCAACCTATAAGGCACTCTTGAACAATTCTTCAACAGTGCTGGTGCTGGGCCTTGTTTCCGCCATGTCGCTGTATATCACGGTAAAAATGATCCAGGGGGCAAGAGCAGAGGTTGCTGCCAAGAAAAAATAACCATCCAAGAATTAACTGATGTGAGAATCAGGCCATTTATAAGGAGAACCATATGAAGAAGTTTATCGGACTCATGCTCGCAATGCTTATCCTGATGATGTTCACAGGCTGCAATGACGAGGGCAAGGTGAAACAGGGGCGGGTCATCGCCTTTGATAAGGAAAAGGGCCGGGTTGTATTGATCGAGGACAAAAGCCTTGTAAAGGGTAAACCGGAATACACCATTCTTCCGCCGTCCGTGTTCTTGATCCCTGAAGATAAAAACGAAATGGGCGCTGACCCGGCTGTGGGTCAGAGAATGAAACTGGATGACGAGAGAAATACGATCACCATTTTTGATACGGTAACTCAGCAGTTTAAAGAGATTCCCTATACCCTGATCGAGAAAAAGAATAATGTTGCCAAGGACGACCCCCTGGTAGAAGGCAGGAAATATCCGGTTGTGGACAGGACCGCCAAAACCATACAGATATATTCAAACCGCCAGAAAATTTATGTATCCTTTTCCCTGCCCATTGAATATTTCACCCTGCCCGACGAGACCTGGGCAGCCGGTGATGAAATCCGGATCTATTATAAGGAAGAAGGAAAATCGCTTCGCCTGATGAATATTACAAAGACGGATATTTTCAAGAAATAACAACAATGAGGAATACAAGAGACAGCGGCCTCATCCGGAAGGGTCAGGCTGCTGTCCCCCATCCGTCATTAAGGATAAAGAACGGCCATGGATGATAAAAACAGACTGATGATCAAACGGATGACCCTGGGGAGACTGTGCCTTATTGCCTCCTTTATAGTGATGATCAGCGTTTTGGATGCATTGACCGCAGCCTGCCGGAAACCTGCCAATGATCTGGATATTATCACAGGTCTTTCCTTCAGGATTACGGGAAATGTTTACGGTAATGTCAAAAGCGTCCTTGATATTGGCGTTGTGTCGGATTCACCGGAGCTCACCCTGGATTTTGACAAGGATATTTTTTCCGGCTATTTTCTCGGTGTCGACATGTGGAGGGCCCAGCTCAAAGCCGGTTCTTCATTAAAACCGGGAAAATACCATCTTAAACTCATCCCACCTGATCTTCCGGATATCAAACCCGGGGACCGGCTGAAACTGGATGCGCTTTTAAGCTATACCGTCAATGTTTATGGCGACATGAACTCCCTGCGGCAGGCTAGTTTATCTTTCATCAACCGGTATACCAGGGTGTCTCCCTGGTTTTTCGCCATTGGATTTTTTTTGATTGCTCTCTGGGCAGGAATATGGATTTTTGTCATATCAGGAAAAATTGATGCTGAAATGGCAAAACAGGGCTTTGCGGAAATCTATCGGGTCAGCAAAAAACAAGGAGGCTTTGAGGTTTTTTTCGGCCTAGGCAGGCTTCACGGGCTTGAAGCAGGAGAAAAAATAGGGCTTTTTGATGCTTCCGGGGATTTTCTAAAAGAAATAGCCGTGGATACCATTGGAAAGGAGGATTCAAGCGTGGTGGTCGATATTCTGAAAATCAGGCCCGGTTTTATGGTGGCAAGAATGAACCGGTAACCCATGAACATTTTCTGATAAGAAAGGCTGGAACATGAATAGATCGAAAATTCTTGTTGTCGATGATGATGATGATTTTTGCGAGTTGGTGGTTAAAAAACTGATCCATAACAAAATGAATGCCGAAGGTGCAAAAAACGGTTCCAGGGCAATGGAGATCCTGAAACACAAGGAATTTGACGTTGTGGTCCTGGATGTCAAAATGCCGGGTGTCAGCGGGATTGAAACCTTGAAATGGATCAAAACCAACCAGCCCCGGGTTGAAGTTATCATGCTAACCGGTGATGTATCCGTGGAAGCCGGTATCACAGGTATGCAGGCCGGTGCCTTTGATTATGTCTCAAAACCTGTTCCCATGAACGAATTGATGGATAAGATAAGACAAGCTTTTGAAAAAAAACTAGGGCAAAAGATTTAGAGAATTCTTGTTATCTCTTTTTCAGAATGAGAGATATCATCCGCCTGCTCGTGCTTAAATCTATTCAGCTCGGTAAGCTCAGGCCTTGTTCCATTGAGGATGTAATTATCAAGAACAATATTGAGGTTAAGGGATTGCCGGCCTTTTTTTTAAGCTTGACACTTTCTTTCTTGATGGAGTAGAGGGTTATCTTAAAAGAAAACAGGCAAAAGCCCTGAAACAGGAAAAAAGGAAGCGGTGTTCCGGTAAAGTGAAAGTGAAAAAAAAAACATCCCCCTGGAACAAAAAGAAAACCCTTTTTCAGCGATTGCCTGGTTTTCTGATAAAAGCAGGCCTTTTTTTCTTACTGATTACCGCAGGGCTGACCGCCCTTTACCTGGTCTTTCTGACAAAAGGGATGGACAAAAGATTTGCCGGCCGCCTCTGGGATATTCCTTCAAAAATTTATTCCGACATCACCTTGCTCTATCCCGGTCAGGCCCTGAACCCCCCTCTTTTGCTTGAAAAGCTGGACCGCCTGGGGTACCGGCCGGTTTCAGGCACCCCTTCCAGGCCGGGTGAAATGCGTTTTTCAAAGACATCCCTTGAGATTTATCTTCATAAGTTCCACTCTCCCTTTCATGAACAAAAAAGCGTCTCGGTATGGGTTGGACTCAAAGACTACCGGGTGACATCCATCACCCGGAGCGATATGGACACAAAAGGCGCTTTGCTGGAACTGGAACCTGAAGTATTGATGCTTTATTACGGGCCGGATCAGGAACGGCGGCAACTGATTTCCATGGGGCAACTGCCTCAGCATATTACCCACGCGGTTCTGGCAGCGGAAGACCACGGGTTCTACAATCATCACGGGGTTGAAATACGGGGGATTTTACGGGCACTGTTCACCAATCTGAAGGAATGGGAAATCAGCCAGGGCGGCTCCACCATTACCCAGCAACTGGCTAAAAATTATTTTCTGACCCCGGAGCGGACCTTAAGCCGCAAATTCAAGGAACTCCTTATCACCGGTCTCCTGGAATATAAATTTGACAAGGACACGATCCTGGAAATGTATTTGAATGAGATCTATTTCGGTCAGGAGGGACCGGTCTCCATCAACGGTATCGGTGAGGCGTCCCGGTTCTTTTTTGATAAAGCAGCCTCTGATCTGTCCGTGTCCGAGGCTGCCGTCCTTGCCGGACTGATTAAAGCGCCAAACCAGTTTTCACCGCACCGGAATATAGAGCGCTGCACGGAGAGGCGAAACGACGTGCTTGCGGCCATGCATAAAAACGGGTGGCTGACCGCAGACTTGCTTCAAGAAGAAAAAGCCCGGCCGGTCAAACCGGCAGCCTATCGCGGCTACCATCAGCAGGCCCCTTATTTCATGGATTATCTCACAAGGCAATTGACCAGTCTTTACAGCCGTGAAACCCTGTCCGGCGAGGGACTGTCCATTTTTACCACCATTGATACCGAGGTCCAGTCAGCAGCGGAAAAGGCATTGAAGAAGGGTCTTGAACGCCTGGAAGCCTCCAACCCGGCCTTGAAACGAAAAGACCCGGGGGAAAGTCTTCAGGGTGTTGTTATTGTCATGCAGCCGAAAACCGGGTATATCCTGGCCATGGTGGGCGGCAGGGATTACAGTATCAGTCAGTTCAACCGGGCCGTCCAGGCCAGGCGGCAACCGGGCAGCGCCTTCAAGCCCTTTGTATATCTCGCGGCACTGGATCAATACACCCCCGTATCCATGCTGGATAATTCTCCCCAAACCTTTATGGTCAACGGCCAGCCCTGGACACCGAAAAATTATTATGCCCAGGCAGAACCAATGATCAGTTTCAGAAACGCCCTGGCCCAGTCCCAGAACCTGGCCACGGTAAATCTGGCTTATGGTATCGGTCTTGACCGGGTTACCCAAATTGCCCGGGCCTTTCATTTTTCCGTTCCGGATGATCCCTATCCCTCCATGGCCCTGGGAACCCTGGAAGTGGAACCTTTGTCCCTTGCCCGGGCCTATTGCGTGTTTGCGGCAGACGGGGTGCTTCCTTTTCCGCTTTCCATCCGGGAAGTGGCAGATACTGACGGAAAAACCATAGAAAGCCGCCATGCAACGATTGAACGGTTGATAACACCTGCCAAAGCCTATATGATGAGCGATCTCATGCAGGATGTGGTGCGCGACGGCACGGCAAGATCATTGAAACAACTGGGGGTGAACTGGCCTGTGGCAGGGAAAACCGGAACCACCAATGATTCCAGGGATGCCTGGTTTGTGGGCTATACACCGAACCTGGTCACCCTGGTCTGGGTGGGATTTGATAACAATGACTCAATCAAGGCAACCGGTGCAACGGCAGCACTTCCCATCTGGGCGGACCTGATGAAAGCCTTGCCGCAGTATGTATCCGGGGAATGGCTGCCCCTGCCCCCGGGGATTGAACGATCAGATATCTGTGCCGACAGCGGAGAAACAGCAAGGGAAGGCTGCTGCCCCAGGGTAAGGGAAGAGGTCTTTCTTTCGGAAAACCGTCCTAGAACCCTCTGCCGTCAGCACGAATGTTCATCACAACTGGAAAAGGTCTGGAATGGGATCAAAAAAATACTGCCTAATTTTTAAATGGATTGTTATCGGCGTGGGTCTGATTTTTCTGACAGGTTGCTCAACCCTGGTGCCAAAGCCTGTTCCTGGGCCTGAAAAACCGGCAGGTCCTTCCGGGAATAAACAAAGCCCCATGGCCTTAGCAGCCCTGAGCTTTTCCGGACAGGGGCAGGCCTATCTGAAAAATAAAAAACCGGACGAAGCTATCCGGGTTCTGGAGCGGGCTGTCAATCTCAACCCCGGGAATGGTGAAAACTATTATTATCTTGCTGAGGCATGGCTTATGAAAGGCAATGCGGTTCAGGCAAAGGAATTTAATCACCTGGCAGAGGTTTATATGAAAACCGATCCTGAATGGAAGCTGAAAATAGAGTTCCAGGAGGACCGGATCAGCAAATTTAAATAACGGGTTGCATATGCAGATGAACCTGTGCTAATTAAACCCCTTATGAAACAGTATGTAATAGACGGACTGCGGCCTGAAGATTATCAGAAACTGAAGGCATATCTTGACCGGTATCTGAAGCCTTCATCCATCAGCGGGGTCTACTGGCTTGAGCTGGATCAGGATATCCTGACCCCTGTACAGAGAAGGCACAAGGCGTGTCAGCCCCATATTTTTGCGCTGATGCTGGAAGAAACTTACCTGTCCTGTGAATTCCTGGTAAGAATTGAAAATAAAATTAAATGCGATTGTATGGCTTATGCCACTAAAGAACAGTGCAACCGGCTCATGGATCAGGTTGACGCCATTCTTGAAAAACTTGATATCTGCGTTTAAACACATAATTTAGGATATCCGGATGCTTAAAATAATTCCCCTGGGCGGCCTTGGCGAAATAGGGCTGAATATGATGGTGGTCGAATATGACGAAGTCATGTTTATTATTGACGCCGGGCTCATGTTTCCTGAAGATTATATGCTGGGGGTGGACATTGTCATTCCGGCTATGGATTATATCCGGGAAAACAAGGAAAAGCTACAGGCTGTGATTATTACCCATGCCCATGAGGATCATATCGGGGCCTTGCCTTATCTGTTAAAGGAGATACGGCTTCCGGTATTTGGAACCGCTTTTACCCTGGGCATTGTGCGGAATAAACTCATCGAATTTGAGCTGAACAAATACATTGATCTGAATCTGGTCAATCCCGGTGAAACCCTCACCATAGACCCCTTTGAAATTGAATTTATCCGGGTAGGCCACAGTACGGCAGATGGTGTCGGGCTTGCCATCAAGACTCCTGAGGGTGTGGTGGTCCATACCGGTGATTTCAAGATCAGCCATGATGCCGACCCGCTGAAAAACACCGATATCTCGGCTTTTGCAAGATTTGGAGAAGCAGGTGTTCTGGCTTTGCTGTCGGATTCCACCAATGTGGAGGTGGAAGGGTATACCATGAGTGAACAGGAAGTGGCAAAGAATCTTGAAAAATTTATTATTGCCGCTCCGGGCAGGGTCGTGGTGGCCCTGTTTGCATCCAATGTATTCAGAATCCAGCAGGTCATTGAAATGGCCGTCCGCTGCCACAGAAAAGTTATTTTTAACGGCCGGAGCATGGATCAGATCATTGCCGTGGCCACGGAACTGGGTTATATCCACAGTCCTCCCAATACCATTGTGGACGTAAAGCAGATCGGTAAATTCCGGGATAATGAAATCGTCATTATTACCACAGGCAGCCAGGGCGAGCCCATGTCCGCCCTGGTCAGAATGGCTTCGGGCATTCATAAGCACATCAATATCAAAAAAGGCGATTGTGTCATCCTATCCTCCAAATATATCCCGGGCAATGAAAAAGCCATTTATAACATCATTAATAAACTTTACCGCCGTGGGGCGGATGTGATCTATTCAAAAATCGCCCAGATCCACACCTCGGGCCATGCCCACCAGGAAGAATTAAAACTCATGCTGAATCTGACCAAGCCCCGGTATTTTATCCCGATTCACGGGGAATACAGGCACCTGGTGGTTCATGCAAGGCTTGCCGAAGGCCTGGGCATGCAAAGGGAAAATGTCCTGGTGGTGGAAGACGGCAAAGTCATTGCCTTTGATGAGACCGGCGGCAGGATAGAGGGCAGTGTCCATACCGGGAGAATCCTTGTGGACGGAAAAGGGATCGGGGATGTAGGCCGCAGTGTGTTGAAGGAACGGCGGGAGTTATCCGAAGGCGGGCTTGTCGTGGTCACCATGATCATTGATGAGGAAACCGGGGTGGTTCTGTATGGACCGGAACTGATTTCAAAAGGCTTTGTCTTTGATGCCGCCACAGGATACCTGGTGGATGATGCCCAGTGTGTCATTCTTGAAATTGTTGAAGAAATCGAAGCCGGCCGTGAAGACCGGGTTGAGCTGCTCCGAAAAAAACTCCAGAAAGCCCTGAAACAGTATTTTGCCTTTGCCATTAACCGAAAGCCCCTGATTGTTCCGGTGATTATCGAAGTATGAAAAAAGAGCTTATTGCCATTCTTTTTTTATTCCTTGTCATCCTCACCTTTGTCAGCCTGTTCAGTTATCATGCCTCTGACCCCTGTGTGGGCAAGGGCTTTTTTACGGTTCCCAAAACCATTCATAATGCATTCGGGCTTTTGGGTGCCCATACGGCCGGCTTTTTTATCTTTCTTTTCGGGTTGGGGGCCTTCTGGCTGCCCGTGATCCTGGGTCTTACCGGAATCTGGTTTCTCAAGGGGAGATCGGGAAAAATTATCGGTTTGACCATTCTAGGCGGTTTTTTTCTGATGATCTGCACCGGAGCCCTGCTTTTTCTTGTCAGAACCGAATATACGGCGCTTGGCACACGGATTTCATCCGGCGGCGCCATTGGTATCAATGCTGCTGCATTTCTTTTGAAATATGCCAATATAACCGGCTGTGTCATTATCCTGATATTTTTTATCCTGATCGGGTTTATCCTGACCACCGGAATATCCCTGGTTGCCCTGGTTGCCTTTTTCAACAAGAAGACGAGCGAAGTGGGAAAAGAAATTCAGGATGGGCTCCGGGAACTTGTCGATTTTGTCAAAGGAAAATACAAAACCTTTGTTAAGGAAAAAGAAGAACAAAAAAAACAGATCGATATTACACCGGCCCGGGAAAAGGAAGAATTTTTTATCCAGCCGGCGGAAAAAATCCCGGAAAGAAAAGAACTGCCTGAACCCGGGCATTATTATGAACCGGAAATCATTACGGTTGAACCGGATGATTTGGAATTTAAACCTGCCCCTGATTTTAAGGATATCCGGGAAAAAATTGAATTCAGGCTGCCCTTGATTTCATTTCTGGATGAAAAGAAAAAAATTAAAAAAAATATTGATACCGAACTCCTCAGGGAAAAAGCCAGGATACTGGAAAGCAAACTCAATGATTTTAATGTCTTCGGGGAAGTGGTGGAGATTCTTCCCGGCCCTGTGATCACGACCTTTGAATACAAGCCTGCACCCGGTATCAAGATCAGCAAGATTGCCGGGTTGTCCGATGATCTTGCCCTTGCCTTGAGCGCGATCAGCATCAGGATTGTGGCCCCTATCCCGGGCCGGGATGTGGTGGGGATTGAAATTCCCAATGATGAAAGGGAGATCGTCAATTTAAGGGAATTGATCGGGTCCAGGGAATTTACCCAGTCACCGTCCATGATGACCCTGGGGCTTGGAAAAGATCTGCTGGGCAAGCCGGTGGTAACAAAAATGGATTCCATGCCCCATCTTCTCATTGCCGGGGCAACCGGGACAGGGAAAAGCGTAGGGCTGAATTCCATGATCATCAGTCTTTTATATAAGGCCACGCCCGATGATGTCAAAATGATCATGATCGACCCCAAAAGGATAGAACTTTCCGTGTATAATGACATCCCCCACCTCATCTCCCCGGTGGTGACGGATATGAAAAAGGCTACCAATGCCCTGTTCTGGGCGGTCAGGGAAATGGAACGCAGGTATGAAGTCCTGGAACAGACAGGTTTTCGGAATATTGTCCAGTACAATGCCATGGTGGCATCCAAAGCTGCAAAAAATACCGGTGATCCGGAAAATGAAATAGTGCTTGAAAAGCTGCCTTATATTGTCGTGATCGTGGATGAGCTGGCAGACCTCATGATGGTGGCGTCCAAAGATGTGGAATTTGCTTTGACCCGGCTTGCACAGATGGCCAGGGCTGCCGGCATACACCTGATTGTGGCCACCCAGCGGCCTTCTGTGGATGTGTTGACGGGCAGCATCAAAGCCAATTTCCCGACCCGGATTTCTTTCCAGGTGTCTTCCAAGGTGGATGCCAGAACCATTTTTGACGGCGGCGGTCCTGAAAGTCTTCTGGGCAACGGGGACATGCTGTTCTGTCCGCCGGGAACCGGAAAGCTGGTCCGTATCCAGGGGGCTTATATTTCAGAGCCTGAGATTGCAAAGGTCACAACGTTTTTAAAAGATCAGAGAGAACCTTCCTATCTGGATGATATCACCCTGACCGGCAGCGGCGATGGAGATGAGGAGGAAAAAGAATTTGAAGACTCGGATTATGATGATAAATATGATGAGGCCGTGGCTCTTGTGACCCAGACTCGCCAGGCCTCCATTTCCTATGTGCAGCGGCGTCTCCGCATCGGGTATAACCGGGCGGCCCGGCTGGTTGAAATGATGGAGCATGAAGGTGTTGTCGGTCCCCAGATCGGGTCCAAACCACGGGAAATCCTGGTGAAATCCTATGATGAAGATTGATTTTGATTTCTGGCGCAGTATCAAAGGCTTTATGGATGAAGAAGAAGCCCAAAGGCTTTACAGCCTTTCACTCCAGGCTGCCGGAACAGGTCCTGTCCTGGAAATAGGGAGCTATTGCGGAAAATCCGCCTATATCATAGGATCAGCCTGCAAAGAAAAAAATTCAATTCTTTTTTCCATTGATCATCATAAAGGATCTGAAGAACAGCAGCCTGGAGAAGCCTATTTCGACCCGGATCTGTTTGATCCGGAATCAGGAACGGTCAACACCTTTCCTTTTTTCAGGAGAACCTTGGCTGAGGCAGGGCTTGAAGATGTTGTCATTCCTGTTGTGGCAGCGTCTGAAACAGCCGGGAAGATGTGGCAAACCCCGCTTTCCATGGTGTTTATTGATGGCGGTCATTCTTTTGAGACTGCTTATTTAGATTATCTCACCTGGGCCACTCATATTCAATACAAAGGCTTTCTGGTTATCCATGATGTTTTTGATGATCCGGAAAAAGGCGGCCAGGCCCCTCGCCGGGTTTATGAAACCGCGCTGTCCTCCAATGATTATGAGGCTCTTGAAATGACAAAAACCCTTGGCGTATTAAAAAGAAAATAAAAAGGCCAGTGTATGGATATGGAAAAAACAAGACTTATCAATGATGCCCTTGAAAAAATCAAAACCTATTACTTGGAAATGCTGCCTTTTAACAAGGTTTTGGGCATAGGCATCGACCTTTTGGATTATGAAACCGGGGATGCTGTTACAAGCTTTGACATGAAACAGGACCTTATCGGAAATCCTGTCGCAGGTATCCTGCACGGCGGGGTCACCGCATCGGTCATTGATCTGACCGGCGGGCTTTCCGCGCTTCTTTCCTGTGCAAAATATCATCAGAATAAACCCATTGATGTAATAGAGAAAAAACTTATTTCTTCTGCCACCATCGACATGCGGGTGGATTATCTGAGGCCGGGCAGGGGCGCCTCCTTCAAATGCCTGAGCCGGGTGATCCGGGCAGGTTCCAGGATCGTAGTGGCTAAAATCGATCTGTACAATGAAACCGATACCCGTATTGCTACCGGGACCGCAACCTATCTCATCGGATGAAGAGTCTTTTCTTTTCGTGCCCAATCCCGCTATGTTTAACTATTTGAAATTACATTATTTGACGTATTCGAAGGTTTTCTATTCTTGACTTTATGCATCAGCTCTTTTATAAGGATTCGGGTTATATTCATTGGATTGAACAGGGTCAGTTAACATGAAAAGAAACAGTAACAACATGAAAAAAATATATCAGACCACCGAAGGCAAAATCCTTTTTACCGGAATTATCCTTTCCATATTGCTCCTGGTCGTCATTGGATATTTTGCCGTTATTGACATCGCGATTTCAAAAATCATCGTCCTCACTTTTTTAGCCCATACTTTCGGTGGCCGTGCAGCAGGGATAGGAATCTGCATCATGAATAATTTCGGCCCCATCGCAACCATCGGGTATAATTTTTACCTTGAAGTGTTAATTGTCTGTTTTACCTATTCGATTTTTATCCTGACGGTTACCAATTATGTCCGGATCCCCTGGCTGCGAAGACTGATGGAAAAAATAACCAATAATGCACTTGAACAAAAAGATAAGATTGAAGCCTATGGCTGGATCGGCATTTTTCTTTTTGTCATGGCGCCTTTTTTCATGACAGGCCCGGTGGTGGGCTCCGTCATCGGGTATATGATCAGGATTCCTCTGGTCAAGAACCTTGCTGCCACATTTGGCGGAACCCTTGCCGCCATTATTGTCTGGTTTTTCTGTTTTGATTTTATGGAGCAGCGGTTTCATGTGATCCAGTATGTCTTTGCAGGGATTGTCATCATTGTTGTCCTGTCCAAATACAAAAGCATTAAAAAGCTTTTCTTCTGATCCCTTATCAATCAGCGGTTTTGGTAGAGAGCCGGCGCCGGCTCCATAATGGTGTTGCTTTTTTGGTCCATACCGGTCTTTGTTTCTTTTTAACAGGATTTTATATTTACAAGTAAAGAAAATCGTGTTATCGCATCTCGAAGTTTTAATCTTTTTTTAAACATTTTTTGATTTTATTAATGAATTTCTATGATTATAAGATTGGATCATTATGAAAATAAAACAATTTAAAGATTGGAGTCTTTTTTCCAAAATATCTACAATTTCAATTGTCAGTATTATATTGCTCGTGGGAAGCATTTCTTTGTTTATTATGCCTATTTTTGAAAAAAATGTCATAAATGAACGGCAGCTTGGTTTACAGCATGTGGTTAATCTTTCTTACAGTCTGATGGAAAGATATGAACAGCAGGTAACTAAAGGGATTATGACAAAGGAAGAGGCGATGAGAAAAGCCTTGGAAGACATAAAGGCGCTGCGTTATGGGGCTGACCGGACCGAATATGTTTTTATTATTGCAGAACAGGATTGCAGGATGATCATGCATCCGGTTCAATCGTCCATGGATGGCAGTGATCTTTCTAAAACCCTGGACAAGAAGGGGAAATTCCTTTTTAAAGAAATGGTGGAAATTTGCAGGAAAAACCGTCACGGGTTTGTAGATTATTTCTGGCCCAAACCCGGCTCAAAAGAGCCTTTGCCGAAATCGAGCTATCTGAAACTGTTTGAACCTTGGGGCTGGATAGCCGGAACCGGGGTTTATATGGACGATGTCCTGGGGGAGATAAAGGCGATTAAATACGAGATTTTCGGTATCATCCTCATAAGCATCCTGATATCCCTGGTATTGACCTTTTTTATTGCCAAACGGATTTCCAGCCCTGTCAGGCAAAGTGTAAAATTTGCAGAAAATATTGCAACAGGTGATCTGACAAGTGTCTTGCAGATTGATCAGCAGGATGAAATTGGTATTCTGGCCAAAGCCTTAAACGGAATGGTAAAAAACCTGAGCCGGATGTTCAATGAATTATCACGGAATGCGGAAACCCTGTCGTCTTCTTCTACAGAACTTGCCGCAGTCTCCAATCAATTGAATTCAGCCGCTTTCCGGACCAGTGATAAGGTGGGGAATATTGCATCTGCCATAGAAGAAATGAATGCAAGTGTGACTGCTATTTCAGTATCTGCAGAGCAATCCTTGAACGGGGTGAATGTGGTGGCCTCTGCGGCAGAACAAATGAGAGGAACCATTGGAGAGATTTTCAGGAATACGGAAAAAGCAAACCAGACGGCAAAACAAGCGGTTGAAAATGTGGCTGTGACCTTGGAAACCATAAATAAACTGGGGGTGGCTGCAGATGAAATCAATAAGGTGACGGATACCATTTATGAAATTTCCGAGCAAACCAATTTGCTGGCATTGAATGCAACCATTGAGGCAGCCAGGGCAGGTGAATCCGGGAAAGGGTTTGCAGTGGTCGCGGCTGAGATAAAAGATCTTGCAAAACAGACAACCCTTGCCACAGGTGAAATTGATCGACGAATCAAGGGAATTCAAAGCTCGACAAAAGATGCAGTGGAACGGATTAATGATATCTCTTCCATTATTCAAGACCTGAATGGTGTTGTTTCAATTGTAACAAGCTCTTTAGAAGAGCAGGCGGCCGGTACTGCCGAAATTGCCACAAGCGTCACCCATGTTCACCAGGGGATTGAAGAGATCAGCCAAAACCTGTCACAGATGGTGGCATCTTCAGATAATATCACCAATGATATTGCAAAAGTGAATGTCAATTCCGAAGAGACGTCCGAAGGCAGTAAACAACTGAATCTGTCTGCTGAAAGCCTGTCACAGATGTCGGCCGTACTCTATCAGTCCATCAGCCGGTTCCGGTTTTTATAGCATACTGTTTTTTTATGGGCCGGTAAGGTTGTTTACTGTCTTTTGATTTGATTTTTGCCATAAGAAATTCACAGTTGGCTGCAATTATGTTTTCAATTTTTCAAACCCTGGGTTTATGGAAAATTAACTGCAATCACTGGTTAAAAACTTACCTGACAGCGTGTGCTGAAAATTATGGCAAGGCACCTGGCTCTCCATCCTTGCCCGGCATGGAAA
Organism: Desulfobacterales bacterium RIFOXYA12_FULL_46_15; assembly: GCA_001799395.1. Lineage (GTDB taxonomy): Bacteria > Desulfobacterota > Desulfobacteria > Desulfobacterales > Desulfobacteraceae > Desulfobacula. The sequence goes on from MGTJ01000033.1 coordinate 59,524, forward strand.
AGGCTAAGCAGATTGGCTTCCCTTCCTTACCATGAGAATACCCCGGGGGCCGACGCTTTTACGTTTGTTTTCTAAACGCTATGCACAATTTTTTCATTCTATGACGCAACGTCCCGGGATTTATCTTTAACAGTGCGGCAGCGCCTCTTTTTCCTTCAACTCTGCCGTTGCAGCGCTTGAGTGCTTCCCGAATATGTTCTGCCATTGCCTGGTCCAGGCTTAACAACGCATCCTGGGAAGAAATCATGCTGGTATCCATTGCACCGGATCTCTCCTGGCCGGTTATACTTTCTCCGCCGATGTTCTTAAAAATCAATATGTCGCCCTGATTGAGGATGAGTTCTCTT
>MGTJ01000034.1 GCA_001799395.1 Desulfobacterales bacterium RIFOXYA12_FULL_46_15
TCATCCGGCATTCGTATCATTCATCAAAGAACCTGTCTTGGATAAAATTGCAGCTTTTGACGCTTGCCTCCTACAACCGGATGATTTCAACCCCCTGGTTGCAGTGCTCCATGAATTTCAAGAGATCCTTTGATGCAAGGGTGGTGGTGGCGGTATTGACGATGGGATGAAAATTGAGAAGCTCATGTTCCATCATTTCTTCGTCCAGGATGACCCTTAAATCGTGATTCTTGGCGTTGATGACGGCAAGGGGGGTGACGGCGCCCGGTATGACCCCCAGGACTTCTGCCAGAAGCTCGGGTTTTCCGAATGTCAGACCCTTGGTATCAATCTTTTTTTCAACTTCCTTTATTTTAATTGGTTTGTCGGAAAGGGTGACGATGAGGATCAGGTTTTTTTTCCGGTCTTTGAAAAACAGGTTTTTGCTGTGGATGCCTTCTATGCCTTCATGGTGGCGGTCAGCCTCTTCAACCGTATATACGGCCGGGTGTTCATGGTTGGTGTATTCAATACCGATTTTATCGAGCACATTGAGGAGTTCTTCCTGGGTTTTTAACATAGGGTCTCTCTTTTTTAAGTTATTTAGGTTCAAGGTTAAACAGGATATCGTTTTCCAGATATACCTGTTCGAGTTGTTTCTGATAGGTAAAGAGGTCTTCTCCCCGCCTGCCTGCCAGTTCCTGGACCATATACTGGATGACGGCCAGCATGCCGGAGACGTTTCCGATAAACGGGATGGATCTGGAGGGCACCACAAGGGACAGGTCTGCAAACTGGATGACCGGGCAGATCGTGCTGTCCGTCAGGGTTAACAAGGTGTGGTTGCTGCGGCGGATCATCTTGCTGAGTTTGATCAGCTCATTGGGATACCGGGTGGAAGCGGCCAGGATGACCAGGCTTTCCGGGTGGGCATTGGTGAGCATGTCAAAGCAGGTGCTGTCGCTGCCTTTCAGGATGTGGACCCCTTTTCTGATTTTTGTCAGGGACCAGCCGAGATAATAGGCAAATGTATAGGAAAGCCTTGAGCCGACCACGTAAACCGTATGGCTTTTATCCAGGTGGTCCACAAAGGCGTTCATGGTTTCGACGTTGATATTTTCATACAGGTATTTAAGATTGTTCAATTCTTCCAGGATACCCCTGTGAAGTCTGTCCACACCCGGTTCCTTGATGCCTTTGATAGCTGCTCTTTCAGGCAGGGAAAGCCCTGTGTTGACAAAATCCTTTAAGGCTTCCTGGAATTCCGAATATCCTTTATACCCAAGGGTGCCTACAAAGCGGACCACTGTGGCTTCACTGGTCTCGCAGGTTTCAGCCAGTTCTTTTGTGGTCATGAAAACAGCCTTGGAAGGGTTCTGCATGATATAGGTGCCAAGGGTCTGGGCCTTGGGGGTCAGGGAGTCGAGTTTGCTTGAGATATCGTTTATTACCGGATGGGATTCTGGGTCGGTCATGGTTGCTCCAGGAAATTCATTTTCATATGTCAGAAGAATAAATGGTTATTAATTTTATAATTATCTAATTTTATTTGTTTTTACAGAAGATAATAAATTTTGTCAAGTTTTTATGAAAGAAAAACTATCATTTATAAAATATTTTCTTGACATGATTTATTTCATGGCGTAAACATGAAAACGGATAGGATAGAATTTGACAAAAATCCATAATTTATGAGAAGGCAAATGTTTTTTAAAAGCAAACCCATGTGGGGAAAAAAAACCCAGCTTAAATCAAGTTATGATGTGGTGATCATCGGAGGCGGGCTTCACAGCCTGGCAACGGCTTATTTTCTTGCAAAAGACCACGGCATTACCGATGTTGCGGTTATAGAGAAAAATTATATCGGGTTTGGCGGCGCCGGCAGGAATACTGCCATTGTCCGCGCCAACCAGCGGACCCAGTATAATGTCCCGCTCTATAAGGAAGCCCTTGACCTCTGGCCGGTCCTGACAAAGGACCTGGATTACAATTTAATGTTTAACAATTGCGGGAACCTGAATCTTATGCATTCCGAAGCTGCCATGAATGCAGCCCGGATGACCATTGCCACGGCACAGTTCCATGGGGTGGAAAGCCATTTGATTGATGCCAAACAGGCAAAGGAGATGGTTCCGGCATTGAACATCTCCGAGGATATTACATTTCCCATCCACGGGGCCATGTTTCATCCGCCTGGCGGTGTGATCCGCCATGACGCTGTGGTCTGGGGGCTTGCCAGGGGGGCGGCCAAAAGAGGGGTTGAAATTCATCAAGAGACCGAAGCCTTAAGTATCGGCACAAAAAACGGTAAGGTGACATCCGTGACGACCAGCCGTGGAACCATTAACTGCAAACAGGTATTGATTTCAGCCGGCGGTTATTCAGCCGCACTGATCCACAGTATGCTGGGAATCAAGCTGCCCATCAGTGTCCTGACCATCCAGGCCATGGTGACCCAGCCTTTGAAACCCCTTTTGAATCATGTGGTTTCATCCGGTGCCTACCATGCCTATGCCAATCAGACCCTGAAAGGTGAGATTGCCACCGGTGCCCATATGGACCCATGGCCGAATTATACGACCTTGAACACGGCACATTATATAAAACATCAGGCCGAAGCGCTTTCCGAATTTTTACCCTGTTTACGGGGTATCCGTTTCATGAGGATCTGGGGCGGGCTTGCAGATATGACACCGGACATGGCGCCCATCATGGACGGAAATAACCAGGTTGAAGGATTTTTCATGGACTGCGGCTGGGGATATTTCGGTTTTAAATCCTGTTCTGCAGTGGGAAAATACATGAGTGAGTTTATAGCCAAGAATGAATGCCCGGACATGCTCAAACCCTTTGCCCTTAAACGGTACGAAGAACACAGGCTCATGGGTGAAACCGCAGTAGTGGTCAATTATACCCCGGACAATTAGACTTGAAGGAGAAAAAAAATGGCATTGACAATCACATGTCCGGTTTGCGGGAAAAGAAACGGATATGAATTCAAATTCGGCGGAGAAGAAAAGGGGCCGAGACCCGAGGAAAAGGATCTGACTCCCAAGGCCTGGTGCGACTATGTCCACATGAATCAATGTGTTGCCGGCGTTCAAAAGGAATGGTGGTTTCATAAAGACGGATGCGGCTCATGGTTTACCATTTACCGGGATACGACCACGAATCTTGAGAAGGAAGCAGGATTGGCAAATCATCAGGAGGCAGACAAATCATGAACAGGTTTAACCATTTGCCGACATTGAAAATAGATACAGCTCAAAAAATTTCGTTTATCCATAAAGGGAAAAAATATTATGGTGCAAAGGGCGATACCATTGCAACCGCCCTTTTTGCAAACGGAATCAGAATATTCGGCAGAAGTTTGAAATATCATCGGCCAAGAGGTCTTTACAGCCTTGACGGGGAAAGCAGCAACACCATGATGGAAGTTGACGGCATCCCCAATGTCAGGTGTGAAAACACAGCTCTGAAAGAGGGCATGGTCATTCAGGAGCAGAACGTCAAAGGCTCTGCTGAAAACGATATGCTGGGATTCCTGGATAAACTGGACTGGCTGATGCCGGCAGGATTTTATTATAATGTCATGCATAAACCGGCAAAGCTCTGGCCTTTTGCCATGAAACAGATCCGGAAAGCTGCAGGGCTGGGTAAAATCAGCCCTGATTTTAAAATGCCCGGGAAATATGATGAGATTTTTCTCAACACGGATGTCTGCGTCATCGGCGGCGGTCCTTCAGGCATGATGGCGGCTTTGTCGGCTGCAAAAAAAGGATTGAGAGTTATCCTTATGGAATCACGGCCCTGGCTGGGCGGATGTTTTGAATACAGATCCAGGGAATATCAAAACCGCCTGACCCTTCATGAAAGGGCGCATCAACTCTCAAAAGAAGTGGAATCCCTTGAAAATATCCGGGTGTTTACCCATGCCTCAGTGGTCGGGACCTATAACAACAACCTTGTCACAGGATTCCAGGTCGGAAAACAAAAAGATGTCTTTGATGAGCGGTATATTGAAATCCGGGCCAAAAGTGTTGTTGTGGCCACAGGCTGCATTGAAAGACCTTTGATCTTTGATAATAATGAAAGACCGGGTGTCATGCAGACCGGATGCGCCCTGCGCCTGGCCAAGACCTATGGGCAGTTGCCCGGGAAAAAAGCGGTTTTCAGCATCGGCCACGATCTTGGACTTGAAGCAGCTCTCGAACTCCATGATCTCGGGCTTTCCATTGCCTGCATCGCAGATATCAGGGAAGACGGCCAGGACCCTGCCCTTTTAAAAAAGATCAGCGAAAAAAATATTCTTTTCCTGAAAGGGTGGGTTGCTGTAAAAGCCCATGGAAGAAAACTTGTCAAACAGGTCAGTCTCTCAAGTATTGACGGGCTAGTTAAAAGAAAATTCACCTGTGATCTCCTGGTTGCCTCTGCCGGCATGACGCCGGTGACCGGCCCTATTACCGTGGCCCAGGGAAAACTCAAATATGATACCCACACCGGATTTTTCCTGCCGGACGTCATGCCGGAAAAAATGTATGCAGCCGGACGGATCATGGGTCTTGAACATCCCTTGTCCATTGAAACATCCGGGAAACTGGCAGGATTAAAAGCCGCTTTTGATTGTGGAAATTGTTCCATCCAGGAAATCGGCGAAGCCAAAAAGGATTTGGAAAACCTTTCCGGACCGGTCCGGGGAACAAAACTCGTCACAGCTCCTGTCAAAGGCCGCAAGAGTTTTATCTGTTTTGATGAAGATGCCACCATTAAAAATATCAAACAGGCCATTGGAAAAGGGTTTGACGTGCCGGAACTGATCAAGCGGTTTACCGCCACGGGATTAGGACCGGGCCAGGGCGGTATTCCGGGACATAACCTGCCCCTGTATGTGGCAAAATACCAGGCCCTGCCAGATATTTCCATCAAACCCACTAATGTGAGGCCGCCCCTGGTTCCCACATTCATTTCCACCTATGCGGGGGCAGGCCATCAGATGTTTAAAATAACCCCAATGGATGAGATGCAGAGAAAAGACGGCGGTGTTTTCAGAAATATCGGGGTATGGCAGCGGGCCCGCTATTTTTCCAGTGATTTTTCATGCCAAAAAGAAATTGAAAATGTCAGGACCAATGTGGGTATACTGGACGGTTCCACCCTGGGTAAATTCAGGATTTACGGTCCTGATGCAGTTAAGGCCCTTCAGAGGGTGTATGTTTCCGATATGTCAAAAATAAAAGAAGGCCGGGTCAAATACTCTGCCATGTGCACGGATGACGGTTGCGTCATTGATGACGGCGTTGTGGTGAAACAGGGGGAAAATGATTTTTATTTTACCACATCCACGGCAAGGGCAGGACAGACCGTGGAGTGGATACGGTATCATACCCGGTATGACGGATGGAATTTCGCCCTGGTCAATCTGACGGATTCCATGGGTGTGATCAACCTGTCCGGTCCCAATGCAAGAAAGGTGCTTCAGAAAATAGTGGATATGGACATCTCCAATGAAGCCTTTGGATTCGCTGAATATAAGGAATTCAAAATTCAGGATACGGTTCCGGTCAGGGCCATGCGCCTCGGGTTTATGGGAGAATTGTCCTATGAACTGCACGTGCCGTCTTCCTATATGAAATCGGTCTGGCTCATGCTAAAGGAAGCAGGCAAAGAATTTAATATCCAAAATTTCGGTGTTGAGGCCCAGAACGTGCTTCGTATGGAAAAATGCCATATTATCCTGGGCTCGGAATCGGAACAGAGAACCAATCTTCTGGATGTGGGTCTCGGTTTTCTCTGGGACCGGAAAAAAGCCGATGCAAAGACGGTCGGGGCCGTGGCCCTGCGTCAGGCAGAGAATGATCAGACCCGGTTGAAACTGGTGGGGTTTAAGATGGAAAATAATGGCCGGGTACCCAGAGACGGTTCTTTGATCGTGGATACAAAGGTCAGGGGATATGTCTGCACAGCCAGGAACAGTTTTTCGTTAAAAGAGGCTGTGGGTATGGCTCTGGTTGAAGCCCCCCTCGCCAAGACCGGCACAAGGCTGGAGATTTTTGAGGATGAGTGCGGTGATCACCGGATTTACGGCAAGGTCGTAGAAATGCCGTTCTATGATCCTGAAGGCAAACGGATGAAAATGTAAGGGAAAAATCATGAAAGAGATACAAAGAATTTCCCCGGTTGAGTTTAAAACAAGCCCTTTGAAAACGGAAAAAAGGAACAACTGGGAAGTGGTGATGGAGTACAGTGGTGAAGGTGGGGGGCCATACCTCGTGGACTTAAGCCACAAGCCCCGGTTTGATTTACAGGATGCCGGCCTTGCAGCAAGAAAACCGTTTGGTATCGGCATTCCCGAGACTTTTGGCAGCTCTGTTCTTGAAAACGGGATACTCGTGAACCGTATGAACCGGACCCAGGTGTCGCTGTACTGCCTCACCGGCCAGGACAATACGGGCCTGCCCGATGAACCCGGGTTTACGGATGTGACGGAATCAACGATATTTATAGCGCTGATCGGCAAAGAGGTGTTTTCAATCTGTGAAAAACTGACAGCCCTTGATTTTATGAATCCGGAAAGAAAAACACCTTTTCTTTATCAGGGCCCTTTTTCCCATGTGCCCTGTCAGATTGTGACATTGAGCCGGGACAAGGAAACATCGGGAATTCTTCTGACCTGTTCCAGGGGGTATGGAAGAGATATGATACATGCCGTTCTTCATGCAGGAGAGGAATTCAGCCTTAAGCCTGCCGGTGAGAATCGCTTTACAAGCTGGATTAAAAATTTATAAAATTCGGCCTGGCCGATATAATAAGCAAAAGGAGAAAAAAACATGACCAAGAAATACGATGCAATCATTATTGGTGCCGGTGTAATCGGGTCGCCCATTGCGTATGAGCTTTCCAAAATGGGGTATAAAACCCTGACCGTGGATAAGCTTGCCGATGCCGGAGAAGGATCAACAGCCGGTTCCTGTGCCATTGTAAGAGCCCATTATTCCACGGCTGACGGCGTGGCCATGGCCTATGAAGGGTTTAAATATTGGCTGGACTGGGAAAATTACCTGGATCATGTAAAAGATGAAAAAGGCCTGGCCCGCTATATGAACACAGGGTCTCTCCTGCTCAAATCCCAGGGCCATGACTGGAAAAAGGTGAAACGTAACTATGACGAGATAGGCGTCAAATATGAAGAATTGACCATTGAAAAGATCAAAGAAATGGTCCCGGTGGCAGATCTCCATGAATTCTGGCCGGTCAGGCGCCCGGAAGACCCGAAATTCTATGATGAGCCCACTAAAACGCTGGAAGGGGCTATTTTCTGCCCTGAAGGCGGATATGTCAATGATCCTACCCTGTCTGCCCACAATATCATGAGGGCGGCCGAGGCCAAGGGCGCCACCTTCCTGTTCAATGCAGAAGTGGTGGATATCCGGACCAAGGACGGCAGGACTGCAGGCATTACTTTAAAAGACGGCACGCAGTTTGATGCTCCCATTGTGGTCAATGTAGGCGGTCCGCATTCCTTTAAGATCAACAAGATGGCTCCCGGCGTCTGGGAAGGATGCAATATCAAAACCAAATCCCTTCGCCATGAGGTTATGTACTGCCCCTCACCGGAAGGCTATGATTATCTCAATGACGGGTATCACATGTCTGACGGAGATGTCGGCTGCTATGTCCGTCCGGAAGTGGGCAATACCTTTCTGATCGGCAGTGAAGACCCGGCATGTGATCCCAGGGAATGGGTGGACCCGGATGATTTTTATGCCGGAAAAGGCGGGCCTGGAAAGGATAATGTCCTGACCGATGCACAATGGAAAGCCCAATGCTATAGATTCGGTAAACGGGTACCGACCCTTCCTGTTCCGAACCAGCCCAAGGGGGTAGTAGATCTGTATGATTGCTCCGATGACTGGATTCCGGTTTATGATAAATCCGATTTGCCCGGATTCTATATGGCCGTCGGCACCAGCGGAAACCAGTACAAGAATGCCCCGGTTGTCGGCCGCATGATGGCGGAATTGATCGATGCCTGTGAAAAGGGCCTGGACCATGACAAAGAACCGTTTCAATATAAATTCAAATATATTGACCGGTCAACGGATGTGGGATTTTTCTCCAGGAAACGTCAGATCAACCGCAACAGCTCCTTTTCCGTAAACGGATAGGTTTTTTTTAAAATAGAATTGTGATCAATATATGCCGGTTTTTCAGCAACATTATAAAGCGTGCTTGAAAAACCGGCATGTCCGTTTTAAGGTAAGAATTACAGATTTTTGACGAATAATTGTTGGGAAAGAACAGCAGATGCAAATTTACGTTTGTGTAAAACATGTCCCGGATTCAGCCGCATACATCCGTATTATTGATAACCGCCATATTGATGAGAACATCACTTTTCTTTTAAATCCCTATGATGAACATGCACTTACCGAAGCCGTCAGGGTCAGGGATATGCATCCGGGTTCCGAAGTGATTGCAGTTTGCCTTGGGAAGGAGGATGCTGAAAAAACAATCCGTTCAGCCATGGCCATGGGCGCCGACAGGGGGATTCTGATCCTGACTGAAACCGGGCATGACAGCATTGAAACCGCTCTTATACTGAAGACGGCCATTGAAGAGGACGGGGTTCCCGGACTTATTTTTACAGGGAAAGAATCCATTGATGATCAGGGAATGCAGACCTTGTTCCGTTTGGGGGCCCTGTTTGATTTTCCTGTTGTCACCAATGTGGCCCGGCTGGAAATTTTGGCGGAAAAGGCTCTGGCTGATGCTGAATTTTCCGGCGGTGTCGTCAAAACCTATGAAATGAGCCTGCCTTGTGTCATAGGCGCCGGCAAAGGGCTGAACACGCCCAAATATCCTACTGTCCGCGATGTGATGAGATCCAGGAAAAGTCCGGTGAAAACCCTTTTATTACCGGATCTGAAAATACCCCCTGCCCAGGCAAGGATGGAGGTGGTTGAACTGATTCCCCATCTTCAGAAAAGGCAGCCTGTGGAAATCTCCGGGACAGATTCTGACATAGCCCAAAAAATTGTACAAATATTAAAGGATGAGGCAAAAGTGATATGATAAAACATATCGGTGTGATCATAGAACAGGATAACGGGATCATGAAAGCCGCCAATCTGGGGATGATCACCATGGCCAGGCAGAAGCACACCATTCTTTTTGCCCTGGTCATGGATGGGTCTGCCGGGGCCTTGAAAGAAAAACTGTCATCCTTTGGTATTTCAACCATCATCGAGATCCGGCTTGCCGAGGATTTTCAGGATAACCCGGATGTCAGGGCAAAAGCAGTGGCCAAGGCTGTAGAAAAATTTGAATTATCAGCCCTTTTCGGACTGTCAACAGCAATGGGTAAAGATCTTCTGCCCAGGATTGCAGCCATCCTTGATGGGTCCCTTGTCATGGATTGTTTTGATGTGGATCTTGAAAATAATATAGCCGGGACTTCCCGGTATTCAGGTAAGACCCTGGCTAAAATCAAAGTCAGAGGGCCAGTCCCTGTTTTCGGTATCAGGCCCAATGCAAGAGAACCTGTCCAAGAGCAGAAATCAGCCGGGATAATTCAATTTGAAGCCGTGTCCCTTGATTCGAAACTGTTGAGGGTGGTTAAGCGGGGTGAAACCGGGAAAGATTCAAAAATCAGTCTGACTGAAGCGGAAATAATCATTTCCGGAGGGCGGGGAATGAAAAACGGGGAAAATTTCAATCTTCTTTTCGAGTGTGCCCAAAAGCTCAATGCCGCTGTGGGCTCCTCAAGGGTTGCCGTGGATTCGGGCTGGGTCCCCTATGCCATGCAGGTGGGACAGACCGGTGAAAAGGTCAGCCCCAAAGTCTATATTGCCTGCGGTATCTCAGGATCAATCCAGCATTTTGCCGGTATGAAGACATCCGGAATGGTGATTGCCATAAACCTGGATGAAACCGCCGCCATCATGTCCAACTGTGACTATTATGCAAAGGCGGATGCTCTCAAAATCATACCGGAAATAACAAAACTACTGGAGACAAGCTGATGTGAAAAACAAACGGCAGTATAAAAAATTCCTGCTGGAACTGGACAGTGAAGGCTTCCTGTCCATTTTCGATGATTTCAGTGACGGCGTATTGGTAACAGATGCCGAAGGCATCATCGTTTACTACAATCGCGCCATGTCTCGGATTGATGAGCTTGATCCGGACCATGTGATTTCCCGTAAAATAACCGATGTATATGATCTCGACAACACCACCAGCCTGATCATGCAGTGTCTTGAAAAACAAAAGCCCATCATTGATTCCCCTATTTATTACCGGACCCGGATGGGGAAATTTGCCAATACCATCCATAATGTCATGCCTATTTTCAATAAACACAATCTGGTCGGGTCCATATGTTTTGTCAGGGATTATCATGCCATGGTCAGCACCATCGGGTCCATGCCGTTTCCCGGGAAAGACCAGCAGTATGACAGTTCATCCATCACCTTTGAAAGAATTATCGGACAGGACCCGGCCCTGGTGGATGCCAAGAACTCTGCCAGGATGGCTTCAAGCACGCCTTCCCCGGTCATGCTGTTCGGCGAAACCGGTACGGGCAAAGAGCTGTTTGCAAGGGCGATTCACAACCACAGTTCCAGGAGTTCAAAAAAATACACCCCGGTGAATTGTGCCGCTATTCCGGAAAACCTTCTGGAAGGGATTCTTTTCGGTACTTCCAGGGGGGCATTTACAGGATCAGTGGACAAAGCCGGGCTTTTTGAAATAACCCATAAAGGAACCATTTTTCTTGATGAAATCAATTCCATGCCAGTGGGGCTGCAGAGCAAAATCCTGAGAAGCATCCAGGAAAACAAGGTGAGACGGGTCGGGGATTTAAAGGAAATTGAAACAGATCTAAAGATCATCAGTTCCGTGAACAAAGATCCCCATGTCGATATTTCGGAAGGCGCCTTAAGATCTGACCTTTTTTACCGGCTGGGGGTTGTCTTTATCCATATCGTTCCCTTGCGTGAACGGATAGGGGATCTCGATCTTCTCGTAAACCATTTCATTGAAAAACACAATATCCTGCTGACCAAAAAGGTGAAGCGCATTTCCAATGAAGTTATGGAACTTTTCAGGTTCTACAGCTGGCCGGGTAATGTCAGGGAACTTGAACATGTGATTGAGGGGGCGATGAATCTTGTGGATAAGGATGAGGTGATCCGGATTCAACATCTTCAGACCCATTTTTCAAACCGGTCCGTCAAAGCCAAGCCTGAAATGTTCCGGGAAAAGCAGGCGGACAGGTTTATGGGAAATCGTAATGCCCATCTGGTCAAAGATCAATCCAATCATGAAAAAAGCATCCTGGAAAACACTCTTCTGGAACATCAGGGCAATATTACCAGGACGGCAGCGGCGCTGGGGATTTCAAGACAGCTTCTCTATTATAAAATCAAAAAATTCACTATCAGCCGCAACCCTGTCTGACCGGTTTTTTTAAAGGGGTCAGACAGGGGAGTTCCCGTTGGTGATCAGCAATTGATCCGGTTCCACCTTTTCAGGATAAGCGGCGGTCAAATCCTGAACAGGGATAACGGGGAAGGGCACAGGTCATCCATCCGGGCAAGATCTGCTGCAGCACAATATCCTTTTGACAGATATCCCTGTTCAAATCCCTTCTGGGTAATGATCTGAAGATGGGTGTGATAAAACCAGTTCCCGTTTTCATGAAAATCCCCGATATAGGAGAAGACCTCTCCTGCCTTGAATTCTTTTCCCTGGGCAGGGAGTTTTTCCCTGTTTAAATGGCCGTAAAAACTGTAAAACGTTTCAAAACAGGGGCTTTCATGCATCAAAAGGACGTGGGCCCCATAATTGCCTTCCCCTGCTTCATACCCGCTTTCCTTGACAACCGCGGGAAGCGGCGCGTGCAAAGGGGTTCCCAAGGGGACGATAATATCAAGCCCCAGATGATAGAACCGCTGCTCTTCAACCATCTGGGGACATTGGGACAATACTTTTTCCCGGTTTTCAAGATAGGAAGAAACCCCCCATGTATGCCGGCCTTTCATCATACCGTCCAGAAGGGTTTGAAATCCTTTCTGATCCCGGACATCAAGGGTTTCAAAAAGAGGGGAATCAATGGACATATCCACCACCAGGGGGTCGCCTGACAGATTCTTAAACACCGGCCAAATCTTCACCTTGTCACTGTATGCAATATAGGGGTATTTCATCATTTTTTTAACCTGCCTTAATTTAAGAAATCGGAAACCGGTTCTGCTTTTTCACCCCATTTGTGTCAAAAACAAAGGATGAGGTCAAGCAATAATCCACTTTTCCCAGCCGGGTCAGTATGATATACCGCGGAATGGTTTATATTCCATTTTTCCGATAGCCGTGCAGATTCTCGGGATGACCCGGTCTTTCCAAAGGGATCAGGATGTGATCAGTCCTGAGCGGACTCCCTTGAGAAAGGCCATGCAGTAGTCATCGTGCGCTAAAAGCATGTCAGCGGTTTTAATGGTGGCCATGATTCTTTCATCCAGAGGATCCAGTATGGCCGAATCCATGCCGGCCCCCATCATCAGGGTGATAAACGTCTGGTTGATGATCTTTCTCTGGGGCAGGCCATAGGAGATGTTTGAAAGGCCGCCCGTGATATGGACTTGCGGAAACAGCGTTTTGATTTCTCTCACGGCACCGAGGGCCATATTCCCTTTACAGGTGTCTGTGCTGATGGGCTGGACCAGGGGATCAATATAGATATCGTCCTTTTTCATACCAATGGCCTCAAGTTCAAAAACCAGTTTTTCCGCCCGCCTGACAATATCATCAGATGAGACAGGCATACCGGAATCATCCATACAGAGGGCGATAATCCTGCATGCCTTACCTTTGAGAAACCGGATCATGACGTCAAATCGTTCCTTTTCAAGGCTGATGGAGTTTATCATGGGTGGTTGATCCACCATGCCATAGGCCATTTCAAGGACGGCAGGGTCCGGGCTGTCCAGACAGAGAGGAACCCGGGCAATGGGTTGAATGGTTTCGATCAGCCATTTCATGTCTTCCATCTCATGCCCGATTCCGGCACCGGCATTGACATCGATAAAACCGGCGCCTGCGTCCTGCTGTTGTTGGACATCCATGCGGATATATCCGGTATTCCGCTCAATTACTGCGGTTTGAACCTGTTTACGGCTGGTATTGATTCGCTCTCCAATAATCCGGAACATTTGGTTTTCCTTTTCCTAAAATTCATATGAGCAGGGTTTTGGCCGTTCTGGCGGCTGAACCGGCATCAGGGGCATAGGCATCGGCACCGATGTTATGGGCAAAGTCCTGGGTAACCGGGGCGCCACCCACCATTATTTTGATCTGATCCCTTAATCCGCTTTCAACCACAGCATCCACTGTCTGTTTCATCATGGGCATGGTTGTTGTCAGAAGTGCGGACAGGCAGAGAATGCCGGCATTTTTTTCTTTGATTGCCTTTACAAATCCCTCCGGCGGAATGTCCACGCCCAGGTTATGGACCGTAAAACCTGCGCTTTCCATCATCATGGCAACCAGGTTCTTACCAATATCGTGAAGATCGCCTTTAACGGTTCCAATGACCACACATCCCCTGGAGGAGGATTCACCTTCTTTGAGAAAGGGTTTGAGAACCCGGAGGCCATTGGCCATGACCTGGGCTGCCATCAGAACTTCCGGGATAAACATATCCCCTTTTTCCATTTTTTCACCGATAATATCCATGGCAGCGATCAATCCCTTATTAAGGATATCCCCGGCCAAATTGCCGTTTTCAAGTGCATCTTTCACCAGTTGAAGCATCCTGGGTTCATCCAGGTTAACCAGGGATTCTTTGATATCATTGAAGTCAGTCATGTCAGGGTTCCTTTTTTTTATTTTTAATAATTTAAATTGAATACAAAGAATTGTCACCGGGTGCCGTTGGCGGCCGCGCCTAAGTGCCAGGAACCGGCTTCTTCCCGCATGATCCGGTCCATGATGACCGTTCTGCCTTCATCCAGCTCTTTTTTAAGGGTTTTTTTTGCGCCTGCAGGATCATGGGCTTTTAAACGGTCAATGAGCCTCTGGTGGATGTCAATCATATATTTGCCGGAACGGACAACAATCATGAATCTTGCCAGGCGGTCATGCACCCGGCTGATCTGATCGGCCAGCTCATCGTTTCCCGATGCTTTTGCCACCAGACAGTGGAAATTATGATTTTCATCTGCATAGCGGGAATAGGTTTCATCCTTGTCATCCGTATATCCGGCATGTACGGCTTCAAGTCCGGCAATCTGAATATCGGTAATTTTTTCAGCCGCCCTTTCCACTGCGGCCAGTTCGAGAATCTCCCGGAATTCAAGCATGTCATTGAGTTCTTTTAAGGTGACTGTGGTTATATAATAACCGGCCCTGGCTTTTATTGTGACAAGACCTTCCTGGTTAAGCATCTGGAGGGCGTCCCGGACAGGGGTGACACTGGTGCCGAATTCCTGTTTGAGGGTATCAATGGAAAGTTTTTCGCCCGGCCTTTTTTTTCCGGTAATGATTTCGGCCCTGATTTTTTTATGGATGGTATGTTTGGTTTCAGCATTGGATTTTCTAGGCATTCATGGTCTCCGGCGGGATGGTGATGTAATCGATAAAGGGTATAGGTCTACGCTTTTTCAAAACAGCAACAATCCATCCTTTTGATATAATTTAAAAACAATATGGCAGAAATACAATATTTTTAATTGATTTTCAATACATTAATTAATATATCAATTAATAAATGTGTTCATATCAATTAACAGAATCTAAAAGGATAACGATGATGATTAATGATTTTTCCATGGACTATTTTTCCTTAAAGGGAAAAACAGCCATTGTCACCGGCGGCAACAGCGGCCTGGGACAGGCTTTTTCAACAGCACTGGCCAAGGCCGGGGCCAATCTGTTTATCCCGAGCGCTTTGGCCGATAATGAAGAAACAAAAGAATTGATTGAAAGCCAGGGTGTAAAAGTTGAATTCATGCAGGTTGATCTGACGGAGAACGGATCTCCCGGAAAGGTGATTGACCAATGCCGCAGAATTTTTGGGGATATGGATATCCTGGTGAACAATGCCGGTATCTGTAACCTGAATCCTGTCCTGTCCTTTGATCGAAAAGACTGGGACCCGATGATTGATGTGAATCTGACCGCTGTGTTTGAATTAAGTTATGAAGCGGCAAAAATCATGATTCCGAAAAAAAGAGGGAAAATCATCAATATCTGTTCTTTGTTCTCTTATCTGGGCGGACAGGGATCTCCTGCCTATTCTGCAACAAAGCATGCCCTTGCCGGGTTCACAAAAGCCTATTGTGATGAACTGGCCCAATTCAATATCCAGGTAAACGGCATTGCCCCCGGGTATTATGCCACGAGGATCACTGCCGGAACCAGGAACGACCCTGTTTCCAATCAACGGGTCCTGGACCACATTCCGGCAAACCGCTGGGGAGAGCCCCTGGACCTCATGGGGGCGGTTGTCTTTCTTGCCGGCCGGGCATCGGATTATATCAACGGCCATCTCTTGGTAGTGGACGGCGGATACCTGGTGCGCTGAAAAATATAGGTCTGTCAAATCCCAAAAACAGGAAAAGGATACAGGGTCTATAAAAGATTAATTAAAGGAAAAATAAAAAATGGCCATTGAAAGGGACACCATTGTCAGGGAGCTTGTACGTATTGTGGGGCCGCAACAGGTCATTACGGATGAACAGGTTCTTAAAGAAAGCAGTCATGACCGGTTTCGGAAATTTGAAAGTATTTTCGGGGTTTATACCCGTCCTATACCGGCGGCGGTTGTCATGCTCAAAACCACCCGGGAGGTTTCAGATGTTTTAAAATACCTGAACCACCATCAGATCAACTGTATCCCCCGGACAGGAGGATCAGCCACTGAAGGCGGTCTTGAAACCGTTGTGGAAAATACTGTTGTGCTTGACGGGTCTTTGATGGACCGGATTATTAAAATTGACCCCTGTAATATGCTGGCAACCGCCCAGTGCGGGGTCAACCTTGAGGTCCTTGAAAACAGACTCCGCAGCCAGGGCTATACTACGGGACATTCACCCCAGTCCAAACCCCTGGCCCGGATGGGCGGATTGGTGGCCACTCGGAGCATAGGACAGTTTTCAACCCTATATGGCGGTATCGAGGACATGGTCATCGGTCTGGAAGCCGTGTTCCCCAACGGGAATATAACCCGGATCAAGAATGTTCCCCGCCGGGCCTGCGGACCGGACATCCGCCATGTAATCATCGGTAACGAGGGTGCATTGTGCTATATTACCGAAGTTACGGTAAAAATCTTTAAATATGAACCTGAAAACAATCAATTCAATGCCTATGCACTGGACCATATGGAAACCGGTTTTAAAATTCTCCGGGAAGTGCTGACCTCGGGATACCGCCCTTCCATTGCCCGGCTGTATGATGCCGGTGATGGCGCCCAGCATGGTTTCAACCAGTTTGCCGCCGGAAAATGCGTGTTGATCTTCATGTCTGAAGGCCCGGTACTTATTGCAAAAGCAACCTGGAAAGGGATTGAAGAAATCGTGGCTCAATATGATGAATGTCAAAATATCGATAGTAAAATTATTAAAACCTGGTTTGCAGGCTTAAACTGGGGGCCTGAAAAGATTGCAAAGGAACGCGAATTTATCCGTAAGAATCTCAATATGGGATTTACAACGGAAGTTTCCGGCAACTGGAGCTGTATTCAAGCCATTTATGAAAATGCCATAAAACGGATTCAGGAAGAATTCCCCCATGCAGGGGATTTGACAATGCTGGGCGGACATTCTTCCCACAGCTACCAGACCGGGACCAATATGTATTTTGTCTATGATTATAATATAGTAGATTGCAGGCCTGAAGAGGAAATCAGCAAATATCATATTCCCATCAATGCCATCATTGTTGAAGAAACCCTGAAAGCAGGCGGTTCAATGGTTCATCACCACGGCATCGGGAAATACCGGACCCCCTGGACCCGGGACGAACATGGGTCTGCCTATTATATACTGAAATCCCTTAAAGAGGTATTTGATCCCAATGGGATCATGAATACGGGAACCATCT
>MGTJ01000035.1 GCA_001799395.1 Desulfobacterales bacterium RIFOXYA12_FULL_46_15
CTTTTCCAGTCACCTGGAAAACTGGTGCGCTCTTACCGCACCGTTTCACCCTTACCCGTATCTGTAACCGATACAGGCGGTCTACTCTCTGTTGCACTTTCCTTCACGTCACCGTGACTCCATGTTATGGAGCGTCCTGTCCTATGGTGTTCGGACTTTCCTCCAGGCTTAAAACCCAGCGATCGTTTTGCCTGGTCAAACCGATTTTTCTTTTAATTCTTTATATAATATAGAATTCTACTGCATTGTGGACACGAAATCAATGACTTCCCCCTTTGAACCTCTATATACAGCTGGGGGGGGATATTCATAAAACACCCCATGCATACTTCATTTTTAACATTAACGACGGCAAGGCCCTGATTCATCTTTGATATCTTATTGAATCTGTTCATTAATGAAGGATCAAGAGTTTTTCCGATTTTTGCCTGACTTTCGAGATATTCATCAAGCATTTCTCTATCCTCAACAGTCTTTTTTTCAATGTCTTTTTGTTCCGATTCAATTTGTGCTTCAAGAAGTGAAAATCCCTTTTGGCTTTCCTGAACGAGTCCCTCTATTTTTTCCTTTTCATCAAGACGTTCAATTAATTCAGTTTCCAAGGCGTCTTTTCGTTTTTTATTATCATCGACTTCTCTTAAAAAAAGCTGATATTCCTTGTTGGTTTTAACCATCTTTAATTTTTCATTGCTTTTTACAATACGGTCATCAATCATCTTAATTTCTTTTTCAAGGTCACAACATATTTCTGAAGCTTTTACAAAATTATTTTTATTCTCTTCCAAAGCCATACCAAATTGTTTTAATTTTGAACATAGCTTATTCTTTTCTTTTTCAAACTTTTCCAGAATTCCTTTTAACCTTACAATTTCCGTCTCTGCCTCTTGCAGCTTTATCAACGTTTCTATATCTTGAACCTGATTGGGTGTGTCCTTCATTTTTTTATCCTTAAAATATAGTAAATGGGTCTCTATCTTCTTTATATTTTGTTAATTTTATATGGTAATTTACCGCATGAAAACCCATATTCAGCTTTTCAAAAAGCAAATCAACCACCATCTGTTCCGAACCAAAATGTCCAACATCAATCATCCCTTTTGAAACTTCTTCGACATGCCGTGCATCATGATATTTTACATCCCCGGTGATAAACACATCAGCCTTTGAATTTATAAACTCTTCAATGAGGGAGCCGCCGCTACCGGTGCACATTGCTACCGCTTCGACAATCATGTCCATGTTTCCTGTAACTCTAAGATATGACAGGTTCAATTTTTCTTTTATCTGGTTGGCAAGCTGCTTTAGCGTAAGTTTTGTATCAGGATATCCAATCCTTCCAATACCGGTTTGTTCATGTTTCAAACCATGAACTGAATGATCAATGATAAAAGGAGCTGTTTTTTTAAATCCAATGGCGGAGGCAAAATAATCATTTAAACCACCCATGGCCTTATCAAGGTTTGTATGAATAGAAATAATACCGATGCCATATTTCGCAGCAATTTCAATGGCTTTACCAGGCATCCGATCAAAATCGATAGTTTTTTCAGGATGAAGCATTAAGGGGTGATGGGTTATTATGAGATCAAAATTTTCATTTTTTGCAAAATTTAACAGTGGCAGGGAAGCATCTAATCCAATCAGGGCCTTTTTTACTTCCCCATTTATTGTTCCTACCTGGAGTCCTGAATTATCCCAGTCTTCTGATAAGTCAAAAGGAGCAATTTCATTGAGCAGAGTTAAGATATCCCGTATTTTAGGTATATTCATATTGTCTGTAAGCAAAAAAAGCGTGGTATATCACCACGCTTTTCGTTGTTTTGTATGCTCGATTTTCTTCAGGCACATTCATATGAGAAGTGAGCATCCTTTTATGCTTTCGGGTTCAATCATATAATGTTCCTAATTCTTTTTATTATGGTGGGCCCACCTGGATTCGAACCAGGGACCGACCGGTTATGAGCCGGTGGCTCTACCAAACTGAGCTATAGGCCCTTTTTGTGTAAAAACTTGAAATATATATTATAAATCCCCATTATATGTCAATATTTAATTCTCAATAAAGGTCTTAAGTTTTTTGCTTCTTGTCGGGTGCCTCAGCTTTCTTAATGCCTTTGCCTCAATCTGGCGAATACGTTCTCGTGTTACGGTAAAATCCTTTCCAACTTCTTCAAGGGTATGATCTGATTTTTCACCAATCCCGAAACGCATTCTGAGTACCTTTTCCTCCCTAGGTGTCAATGTTGCAAGAATTTTCCTAGTTTGTTCGGCCAGACTGAAATCAATGGCAGCATCCGAAGGAATGGAAAATTTTTTATCCTCTATAAAATCACCCAGATGGCTGTCTTCTTCTTCACCAATAGGCGTTTCAAGAGAAATAGGTTCTTTCGCAATTTTTAAGACGCGTCTGACCTTATCGATGGGTATATCCATTTTTTCAGCAATCTCTTCAGGGGAAGGTTCTTTTCCCATTTCCTGGACAAGATACCTTGATGTTCTGATCAGCTTGTTGATGGTTTCTATCATGTGAACGGGTATCCGGATGGTTCTTGCCTGATCTGCAATTGCCCTTGTGATCGCCTGCCTGATCCACCAGGTGGCATATGTAGAAAATTTATAGCCTCTTCTGTATTCAAATTTATCAACCGCTTTCATTAATCCGATATTGCCTTCCTGGATCAAATCAAGAAATTGTAATCCTCTGTTTGTATATTTTTTTGCAATGCTCACCACAAGTCTTAAATTTGCCCTTACCAGTTCTCTTTTTGCCGAATCTGCTTCTTTACGCCCGGTATCGACACAGTCAATAATCTTTTTTAAAAGTTTGGAATCCCCTTTTACCTCGTTTCTTCTCAAAGAGGTCTGGTGTATTATGGAATCAATATCCTGGAATAGAATTTCAGCACGATTCTGTGTTATGAAAGAATTTGCGATTGCCCAGGATACAAATTCGTTTTGAGAAGACATCTGATCCAACATTTTTTGCATTTTGACATTAAAAGTTTGAGCGCATCGGGTTAAAAGGTCTTCAATCTTATCAAACCAAACAATAGTAGTTCTGATATTTTTTTCTATACTATCAATCACATTGGTCTCAAATCGCCATTTTTTTAATTCTTCAAAAATAATTTCCGTATTATCTGATATTTCCTTGGAGATAGTTTCATATTTTTTTGATCCTTTTTTCTCAAGTGCCAACTGATCCCGTTTTGCCTGAAGTGTTTCGTGAATATCTTTAATCATTCTTAAGGAATCAAGAAATTTTTCCTGTTTTGAAACCTCATCGACAGCACCGTCACCTTCATCCACGTCTCTTAATACATGTTTGGGGCGAATGGATTTTCTTTCCATTTTATCACCATACATAAAAATTGTAGATAAAGAAATCGGGCAATCCAGCATGGATCTTAGAACATCTCGTTCTCCCCGTTCAATTTTTTTAGCAATCTCAATTTCACCTTCCCGGCTTAGAAGAGTTACCATGCCCATTTCCTTAAGATACATTTTTACAGGATCGGTTACAGCACCGAATTCAATATCGGCACGGTCTCTCTTTGATGAGAACATATCTTTATGAGATTGTTTTTCGATATCCTGATCATCCGGTTCTTCATCTTCAAACCTTCTTGAACTTTCATGACTTATTTTTTTGAGTGTAGCGTGGCTTCTTTTTTTATCCATGGCTTTCTTAATATTTTTTTTAATTTTTTCCTTATCAACCAGTTTTATACCAAGCTCTTTAAAATGTGTGAATACATCTTCTATTTGGTCAGGTGATTTCAAATCTTCAGTTATTGCATCATTTATTTCGGCATAAGAGAGAGATCCTGTTTCTTTTCCTTTTTTTATTAATTTTTCCATGGCTGAATTACTGATAGCCTTATTCGCTCCAGACTTATTTGTCTCTATTGCCATAAAATGCCTCCTAAAGGCTTAAAATTTTTATCGATGATGTAATTGCTGAATTTCTTCCTGCTTTTTTTTCAATAGTTCAATCAACTCAGAATTACAGTCCTTTTCCGCATTTATAATTTTATTAGTTAAGGTATTTTCCTTTTTTATTCTAACTCTAATAATTCTATTTATTAATGATAGAGCAGTCCTATGAATATCTTCTTCCGAAAAAAAATCATTAATGGCATAAGACGCTAAAAGTTCCTGATCCTTATCATTTTCCATTTTTGCCATAATACAATTAACAAAAGGCTTATTTTCATGGTTAACACTCAATATTTGCTTTGCAATATATTTTAACTTTTCAGAATAAAAATATTTAGTGGCGTCTTTTTTTTTTATTAAAGGAATCGTTTCAGGATAGTTAAGCATCATTGAAATAATCTGTTCTTCTCTCCGATCTGATTCAAGTATTTTTTTATCCTCTTTACTATAATTCAAAACCGAGACGGAGTTATCGAGATAATATTCCCTGACTTTTTCCAAAACAGCTTTTTCATCAATATGAAGGGTTTCTGCAAGCTCTTTGACGTATAAAGATCGCAATGCACTGTCTTGAATAAGAATCAAATGCTGTTTCATATCATCCAGAATTTTTATGCGTCCTTCAACAGAAGATCCATGGGTATTGATGGAAACCTGTAAAAGAAATTGCATTACGGTTCCTGCATTTGTAGCAAGCTGTATGAAGGATTCTTTGCCATAGTTTAGCATATATGAATCAGGGTCATTTCCATCCGGAAGAACAAGTATTCTAATATCCACACCTTCTTTCAGAAAGGTTTTAATACTTCTTTTGGCTGCGTTGATACCGGCAGCGTCGGAATCGAATACAAGCACCATTCTTGTGGAATATCCCTTGAGAATTCTGACATGATCCGACGTCAATGCAGTTCCAAGGCTTGCGACCGTATTTTTTATACCCTGTTGATATAAGGATAAAAAATCAAAATACCCTTCAACGATATAGACGAATCCTTCTTGCCTGCAAAATTGCTTGGCACTGTGAAGACCATAAAGAATACGGCTTTTAGAATAAACAGGCGTTTCCGGAGAATTAAGATATTTGGGCATGCCGTCATCCATTACCCGACCGCCAAAACCTGCCACTTGCATATTCACATCAAAGATCGGAAATATAATACGGTTTCTGAACCGGTCGTAAAAACCTTGTCCTTGCTTTCTTTCTAACACCAGACCAGACTGAGCTGCATTTTTATCCGAAATCTTATGCTTTTTAAATAACCTGACAATTGTGTCCCAACTCTCTGGAGAGTAGCCCAGTTTGAACTCCTGTATAATATCCTCAGAAATCCCTCTTTTTTTAAGATAATTTCTTGCATGGTCCGCCTGTTTTGATCCATTTAGAAGATCATGATAATATCCCATGACGGTTTTGTTAATTCGAAACAAAACCTCCTTGAATTCAATTTCCTTTTTGATCAAAGGGCTCAGGGCAACATTATCAAGTTCGATATTATATTTTCTGGCAGCCATTTTCACTGCTTCGGGAAATGAAATTCCATGGTATTTCATTAAATAGGACAAGACATTTCCACCCGCACTGCAACCAAAACAATGAAAAATCTGTTTGCCTGAATTTACGGAAAAAGAAGGAGTTTTTTCAGAATGAAAAGGGCACAATCCGAAATAGTTCATCCCCGCTTTTTTTAAAATAACAGATTCGGAAATAACATCTACAATATCTGAAATATTTAAAATTTCTGAAATTTTTGCTTCAGGAAAAAACATCGAAATCGAGCTGACTCCAAAAATAACGGTTATGAAAATAGAATAAATAATTTAATTATTTAAAATCACATGTCAATCATTATCATTTATGATAATAGCTATTTTGAAATCCTTATAGCCTCTTTCAAATCCAGAGTCCCTTCATAAAGGGCTTTTCCTGTAATAATGCCTGTCACTCCTTTATATTCAATTTTAAGAAGATTTTTTATGTCCTGAATAGTGCTGACGCCACCTGAGGCAACAATGGGTATGGAAACAGCATCTGCCATAGCTGCTGTTTCTTCGATATTCGGACCTGTCTGCATACCATCCCTGTGTATATCTGTAAAATTGATAGCTGCAACGCCGCAATATTCAAATTGTTTTGCAAGGTCGATGGCTTTTGTCTCAGATGTCCGGCTCCATCCTTCTACGGCAACTTTACCGTTTCTTGCATCAATACCGACTACAATTTGGCCACTGTATTTTTGACAGGCATCTCTGACAAAGTCAGGGTTATAAAGCGCTTCACTTCCGATAATAACTCTTGAGACACCCATGTTCATATACATTTCAATGGTTTTAAGATCCCTAATGCCGCCTCCCACCTGTATGGGGACGTGAATATTGGATAAAATATTTTGGATGGCTTCAAGATTTCTTACTCCTTTTGCAAAGGCTCCATCCAGATCCACAACATGGATAAGGCTTGCCCCTTCATTTTCCCATCGTTGTGCCATTTTTAGAGGGTCTTCAGAGTATTGAGTTGTCTCTTCCATGCGGCCTTGTAATAGACGCACACATTTGCCTTGTTTGATATCAACAGCAGGTATGATTATCATGAAAATTCACTATATCTTAAATGTAAAAAATATTTTAGCGTAAAAACACCTAAATGCTTCCCTTAGTGGACAGCACCCCCAAAATTTTTTCATTTATTCGGGAAGCCATATGTAAAGATCTTCCAAATGCTTTAAAGATGGATTCAAGAATATGATGTTCATTGGCACCATAATAGGAATTAATATGTAGATTAAATGCCCCCTGAATACATAAGGCCTGAAAAAACTCTTTTGCAAGTTCAATATTGAATTGACCTTTAGCTTTGAGGTCGTGGGGAAAATTATAGATTAGATAGGGTCTGTTGGAAAGATCAATCGTAACTCTTGAAAGTGCTTCATCCATGGGTACACAGATGTCACCGAATCGTACTATTTGTTTTTTGTTTTCAAGAGCCTTTAAGATTACCTGGCCTAAAACCAATCCGATGTCTTCAACAGTGTGATGATAATCAACCTCAAGATCACCTTTTGCATCAATTTTTAGATCAAAAAAGCCATGGACGGCAAAAGCGGTAAGCATATGATCAAAAAACGGAATCCCCGTAGTAATTTCGGTTTTGCCAGTCCCATCTAAATCGATAAGGATGGATATATCAGTTTCTTTGCTCTTTCGAGAAGCAGTTGCCTTTCGATCCATTAAAATCCCTTAAAGCTGTTTATCCGACATTAAACCATTCTTGAATTATACTGATAATATGAGTTTTTAAATTTATAAAAATAATACAACATTGTCAAACCTTTTTTTTACAATGTTTTTTTGATTGCAAAGCTTTTTGTGAATATTTATAATAGGTTAAACAAGTCTAAAGACAACCTCATCTTTTGCCGGAGCATTTAAGAATGAATGTCATGACAAGAACATATAGCAACGGATATTCCGTCGATCCAACTTTTCAGCCATTTGAAACCAACAAGAGCTTAGGTCAAAATGATCCGGATAGAAATAAGGCTTATGCAACCAATAATTCATCAGAAATAATATCCGGGAATGATCCGGCATTTACCCAAGCGGAAATAAAACTGCTTGAAGAACTCAAAAAAACAGATACTAAGGTTAAACAGCATGAAATGGCACATATTGCCGCAGGAGGACAATATATCACCTCTGGTGTAAATTTCACATACCAACAAGGGCCTGACGGTAAAAATTATGCTGTAGGCGGCGAAGTCAGGATTGATACTTCGCCTGTTCCAGGAGATCCTGAAGCTACCATCAAAAAAATGAATAAAGTCAAAAGCGCTGCCCTTGCTCCGGCCGACCCTTCTCCTCAAGATCTTAAAGTGGCAGCCGACGCAAGGTCTGAGGTATCCAAAGCCCTTTCGGAATTAATGATATCCCAGGTAAAAGAACAGGCAACTGCTAATGAAAAAAAGGCGTTCGGCAATCTTAAAAAAGCTGCTGATTCTTATGAAAAAATAGGCTCAATACCGGACAAAGAGATATCCTCTTTTCAAATCGCTATATAATTCAACCCTTTTCAGGTGAAATTCATTTGCTTACTTGATTAATCGGATGATCTGCTTGAATTGATCGCCCTGTGCGGCTTGCATTAATTCGAAAAAAATCATTTCAACGCTGGTGGCTTCTCCGCCAGCCTTTATGATTCTCTGAATACCAATCTCTTTATTTTCTCTGGTTCTGGAAGACACACAATCCGATACAATCTGAATTTTACAACCTTTTTGGATTAAATCATATCCGGTCTGAAAAACACAGATGTGTGTTTCGATTCCCGTCAGCAGAACCTGACTTCTCCCTGTTTTTTCAAATTTATCCATGAATAAAGGTTCACCACAGCATGAAAATGAGAACTTTTCAATAGGTTCGAGCCCACTCATATATTTTGAAATTTCTTCGGAAGTGGGACCCAGATTATTTGGTATCTGCTCCATCCAGATTATCGGAACACCAAGTATTTTCATACCTTGAATCATAATCTGAAGTGATTTGAATAAATTTTCCTTTTCATACATAAGCTGAGCCAGTTGTCCTTGGACATCAATCAAGAGCATTACGGTTTTATTTAAAGCAAACATTCAACACCTCCTCAAAATCAAAGCCTGCTAAAACACAATTTGCAATCCCGGCAGTTTTTTGTTAATCCAACACCAAGTTCGGTGAATTATATTGGAACATAGTTTTTTATTTTAATATCATAAATAAAAATTTTTGCAACCAGCATGATTATTGCAGTATTCATCATTGAATGGAACCCCTTATAAGGAGTCACCCCCGTATGATTACATCAGTAACCAGCAATATATCAGCTTTGCAGGCATTCTCAAAACAGATGGCGGTCAGTGCCAATAATGTTGCAAATGCCCTTTCTGATGATTTCAAGAAAAGCCTGGCTATAAATACCGAGGGTGAAAATGGTCTGGTTCAGACCATTATAACAAAAATCGATATTCCCGACTCCCTTGTCGATGACCCCCTAACCACGACCGGGGGATTAAAAGAGCTATCAAACACCGACATTGCCGAAGAATTGACCGATCAGATAATTACATCTCAAGGTTTTAAGGCCAATACCAAAGTGATCAAAACCTACGAAGAAACTATCGGATCTTTAATTGACCTTATTGGGTAAATTTATGACAAAAAATGTCGCTTAGACCCTGTTCCTATATAGATAAAATTCTGAACCACAACAGATGAAACAGGTTAACATATATATTTTCTTATGGATATTAATGTGTGCGTTTTTTTCATGCGCTTCACACAAAAGGGCGGCATATGAGCACCATATGCCGCCGGATCTACCTCAACACCAACCTTATGATTCTTTTAACAAACAATTAAGCCAAAGAAAAATCATTGCACAATATGCTATTAACAGTTTAGGGATGCCATACAAATGGGGAGGACAGTCGCCAGAAACAGGATTTGATTGCAGCGGTCTGATTGTATATACCCATCAAATGGCTGATATTATTATACCCAGAACCGCAAACGCTCAATTTGAAAATGGCAGGGTTATAACACTACAAAATTTGCAAATTGCAGATCTTGTTTTTTTTAAAGATCTGAGAGGGAATAAAGATTATCATGTCGGGATATATATGGGTGACGGCAGATTCATCCATGCACCGGGAAGAGGCCGAAATATAACCTATGATTTTTTAAATGCCCCGTATTTTATAGATCATTTTATTGGTGCACGAAGTTATCTTTGATATAACAAACAAAAGCTTAAAAAAATCTCAATTGCTCATTTGCTGCATGGTACCGAAGAGAGGACTTGAACCTCCACACCTTGCGGTACTAGATCCTAAGTCTAGCGTGTCTACCAATTTCACCACTTCGGCCTGAGTCAAAAGGGGATTAAATACTTGTTGGTGCCGAAGGGGAGATTCGAACTCCCACAAGCATACGCTCGCCAGTCCCTGAAACTGGTGCGTCTACCAATTCCGCCACTTCGGCATTAAGCTTTTTCCCACAAACCCGTATACGGGTAATAAAAGATTGCTTAAAAACGACAGTTAGGCTATATATACGTCCTTATAAACTTTGTCAAGATTATTGTTTCAAATAGAAAAGGAAGACATGCAGTTAATCGAAAATATAAATAAGATACAAACACCATTTAAAAATGCTGTTCTTACAATTGGTAATTTTGATGGTGTCCACAAAGGACATCAGAGCCTTTTTCAACAGGTGATTAAGAAAGCAGGACAAATTCACGGAACTTCCGTTACTATGACGTTTGATCCGCATCCATTGCAGGCTCTTGGAATTTCAGGCCCTCCACTGATTACAAGAAGGGATCAGAAACTTGAACTGATTGAAAAGTGTGGAATCAATGTGCTCTTGTGCATTCCCTTTAACATGGAATTTGCCTCAATCACCGCTCATGATTTCATTGAAGATATACTTGTGAATAAAATCGGCATGAAGGCCATCATTATAGGTGGGGATTATTCTTTTGGAAAAGACCGGATTGGTAATACAAACCTCCTGATTGAGGAAGGTAAACGGCTTGGATTTGAAACTATTGTTTCTAAATGGGAAACCATAGGCGGATCTAAAGATGAAAGAATCAGCAGTACCCGAATAAGGGAAATCGTGATGGAAGGAAAAGTCAATCAGGCCTACAAATACCTTGGCCGCCACTATCAGATTCGCGGTAAAGTTATAAAAGGCCGGCATCGGGGTGGAAGTCAGCTTGGCTTTCCGACTGCCAACATCAAATTGCATGACGAATTATGCCCGAAACTTGGTGTTTATGCGGTTACTGTGGAAACAGTAAAGGGAAAGTTTAGAGGAGTTGCAAATATAGGTTTTTCTCCAACCTTTGATGATCATCAGTTCACCATAGAGGTCCACATCCTTGATTTCAACCAGGATATATATGCGACAAGAATCAGAGTAAACATGATCAAAAGGTTAAGGGATGAAAAAAAATTTGCCAGCATCCGGGAGCTTTCTGATCAGATTAAAAAAGATATTGAAATTGCAAAGGAAGTTTTTGAAAAAAATGACCATTCGTAATATTTTAACTTATCCGGAAAAATCCTTGATGCAGCCATCTGCGAAGGTTGAATCCATCGATGATGAAATCAGAACATTAATCACCGATATGGGTGAAACCATGTTTGATGCACCTGGTGTAGGGCTTGCCGCCCCCCAAGTGGGGGTGAACAAAAGGGTTATTGTTTATAATATCCATGCCGGAAATCCGGATGATGATGGTTCCACCAATGAATTCAAAGCATTGATCAACCCGGAAATTTTGGAAGCATCCGGCAGTATTATCTCTGAAAAAGAAGCCTGTTTAAGCGTTGTGGATTACAGCGCAGATGTAAAGCGGTATGAAACAGTAGTGGTAAAAGCACTCAATATTGACGGAAACACCATTGAATTCAAGGCTGATGGTATTCTCTCAGTCATTATGCAGCATGAAATCGATCATTTGGACGGAATCTTATTTATCAATCGAATCAGTGTATTAAAAAGATCTCTGTATAAGAAAAAACTTGCAAAAGAACTGAACAGCAATTGAAAAATACACCCCGAATCATTTATATGGGAACTCCGGAATTCAGTGTTCCTGCCTTAGAACGTCTGGTTTTTCAGAAAGATTTCACAGTCTGCCTTGTTGTTACACAACCGGACCGTCCCAAGGGAAGAGGGAAAAACCTCATGCCCTCCCCTGTGAAAAAAGCAGCTTCAGAGCTTGGCGTTGAGGTGTTTCAACCGGAAAAAATCAACACCCCGGGATCAGCAAATAAATTATTATCCCTTGAACCTGATTTTTTTGTGGTTTCTGCATTTGGGCAGATTCTATCCCAAACCATTTTATCTATTCCAAAGATTTATCCCATTAATATTCATGCATCTCTTCTGCCAAAATACAGAGGGCCCTCCCCTATTCAGGCAGCCATTCTCAATATGGATGACCAAACAGGTATTACCACAATGGTCATGGCAAAAGAAATGGATAAAGGTGACATTCTGCTTTCCAAAACCACCCCGATATTGGAAAATGATACTGCCGAAGACCTTCATAGAAAATTGGGAGAAATCGGGGCCGATCTCATAGTCGATACCCTCCACGCCGTCCTTAAAAAAGAATGTTACCCCATAGCTCAGGATCATTCAAAGGCAAGCTATGTCAAGATGTTAAAAAAAATTGACGGAAAAATAGACTGGACTCTTTCAAGTCGGAAAATCAAGGCTCATATCAATGCCATGACACCCTGGCCCAGCGCTTTTTCATCGCTTTTCGACAAACCGGTAAAAATTTTTAAAACCACTGCCGTAGAGCAACCCTGCCCCTTTGATTCTGGGGTCATTTTTCTTTGTGACAAGGCCGGTATCCATGTTGCAACAGGAAATGGAAGCATAATTATTCAGGAAATGATGGGAGCTTCAGGGAAAAGATTAAAAGCCGCGGAATTTTTATGCGGTCACCCCATTGTTCCCCCGCTGAAATTTGATTTCTAAATGATGAAGGCCCCCCGTCATATTGCCCTGATAATTCTTCTTGACTGGCATAAAGGACCCCGGACGCTTGATCAAAGCCTTGAAATGCATTCAAAAGAGATTTCAGGACTTCAAAAAAATGACAGAAGCCTTTGTAATGCCATCATCTTTGGGGTCCTGCGAAAAAGAGAAACCATAGATTGGATAATCCGTTCATTTTCCAATACCACCATTGAAAAAATAGATATCATCTCTTTATACATCCTGAGGATAGCCCTGTTTCAAATTTTATATATGGACAGAATCCCGGCATTTGCAGCCATTCATAATGCAGTTGATATTTCTAAAGCCTTATCCGGAAGAAAACCATCCGGATTTATCAATGCCATCCTGAGAAAAGCTGCTGAAAATCATTCGTCCATTTCTTTACCGGATGAGAAAACAGAACCGGAAAAATTCATATCAGTAAACTATTCCCTTCCCTTATGGCTTTCCAAAAAATGGATCCGGGCCTTTGGTATTCATCAGACAGAACATTTATGCCGGCAGATCAGCATCATCCCCCCTATCACCATATGCTGCAACCGGTTAAAAACAAATCGGGACTCTCTTTCAGAACAGCTTGATTTAGACGTAAAAAATATTCAAATAACGGGTTATGCAACCCAGGGGATGTGTTTTTCAAACCCGATTCGTCCGGTACAGGAATTAAAAGCTTTTCAGCTTGGCCTTTTTCATGTCCAGGATGAAGGAGCCCAGATTGTTACCGAGTACCTTGCCCCTGAGCCTGGAGAAAAAATCCTGGATTCTTGTTCAGGATTTGGTGGTAAAACTTTTTATATCTCACAACTCATGGATAATAAAGGGCTTGTGATTGCAACTGATATTGAATCCGAGAAGCTTGAAATGCTTCAAGCTGATGCAAAAAGGCTTGGCATTAATATCATTCAGACAAAACCCCTGAATATTCTAAAGAGTTCAATTAAAGACTTTGATTTTTATTTTGACCGTGTTTTAATCGACGCTCCCTGTACAGGACTCGGAGTTTTACAACGAAACCCGGATACAAAATGGAAACGGTCCAAAAAAGATATTGAACGGCTCTCGGCCAAACAAAAAAAAATGCTCAATTCCGGTGCCAATCTTGTCAGGCCCGGAGGCATTCTGGTTTATGCCGTCTGCTCCTGTGAAAAAGAAGAGAATGAGGATGTGATTTATTCTTTTTTAGAAAAGCGTAAGGATTTTTTGATTGATAAAGATTTCCATTCTGATAAATACTCTTTATTTATTACCAATCAAGGATTTTTAAAAACCTATCCTGACCCGAAGAATATGGATGGTTTTTTTGCTGCCCGGTTGATTAGGAAATCAAAAAAAAATTGAAACCTATTTTTAACGACGTACTGAAACATAACTGAATATTCAGGAGAACCATTATGGGAATCATTGCCCCCTCCATTTTATCAGCAGATTTTACCCGGCTCGGCGAAGAATTAAAAGCCATTAAAAATGCCGGTGCAGACTGGATACACATTGATGTCATGGATGGGCATTTTGTCCCTAACATTACCTATGGACCCATTATTGTCGAGGCTTGCAAACGAGCCTCAGACTTAGTACTGGATGTGCATCTGATGATTGAAAAACCGGATATGATCATCCCTGAATTTGTAAAAGCAGGGGCAGACTATATTTCAGTCCATGCAGAAGCCTGCACCCACCTTCATCGGAGCCTTCAGCTTATCAAAAGTTTTGGTATAAAATCCGGTGCGGCATTGAACCCTGCAACTCCAATATCTGCCATCGAATATGTGCTGGATCAGACGGATTTCATCCTGATCATGAGTGTTAATCCGGGTTTCGGGGGCCAAAAATTCATAGAATCCAGTATTGATAAAATAAAAACCTTATATAGGATGATTAAGGAAAAAAATCTAAAGACAATTATTCAGGTGGACGGCGGGATAAATAAAGACACTATTCGCTCCGTTTCCAAAGCTGGGGCATCTTCTTTTGTAGCCGGGTCTGCCATTTTTCATACTGATGATTATCAGGAAACCATTTCTTTGCTTCGAGAGAATATGATTGAAACAGCAGATGAGCATAATGATGTTGAAAAATAAAGCCAATTATACCATTATTTTTATTCTGACCCTGGTTCATTTTACCGGTGATTTTTATTCTTCGTTTTTTACACCCCTATTACCGGTATTTGTCGACAAATTCAACCTGTCGCTTGCACAAGTGGGGCTGCTGACCGGGATTACAAGATTGTTGGCATTTATCGTTCAGCCGGCTGTGGGGTATATGGCTGATCGCCATGAAACAAGAACTTTTGTTTTAACAGGTCTCTTTTTAGCACTCTTCTTTATCCCATTTTCTGGCATTGCCACAAATTACTGGGTTCTCCTCCTGGTTCTTTGCCTTGGTTCCATTGGCTCATCCATGTTTCACCCGGCCACTACCGGAATGGTACCGCTATATTCCGGAAACCGGAGCGGATTCAGCCTTTCAATTTTTAATACCGGAGGAACCCTTGCCTTTGCCGTTGGTCCGGTATTCATTACCTGGTATGTGGCAAAATTCGGTCTTGAAAAAATGCCTTATACAATTGTTTTAGGTGTCATTGTCTTTATTTTCTGTATCCGACATCTTCCGGTTCCCATCAGCGAAAATCTTTCCCATCTCGGGTTTTTAGGCTCCATGAAAGAAATGCTGGGCAAGGTCTACAAATCCATTTTACTGATCTGGATCGTCATGGTTATTCGAGCCGTTACATCACAGACGTTTATGACGTTTATGCCCATTTATCTGATAAAAAACGGCCATACTCTCGTTTCAGTAGGATTTATCGTATCCCTGTTTACTCTGGCCGGAACCCTCAGCGGTCTTCTGGCCGGCTGGATGTCGGATAAAACGGATTTCAAAAAGCTGTTTTTTATTTTTCATATATTGATGACCCCTGCCATGCTCTTGTTTTTATACCTGCCGGGGCACTTTGTTTATCTGGGTACATTTCTTGCCGGTTTCATGGCCCTTGCCTCACTTCCATTGGGTGTGGGCATGGCTCAGAGACTTGCGCCCAGATCCAGATCCATGGTCTCAAGTCTCATGATGGGATTTGCTTACGGCCTGGGCGGAGCCGTGTCACCTATTGTTGGAAAGCTTGCAGATATTTACGGTCTTGAATCGGTTCTTTTATACTCGGCCTTTGTACCGCTTATCAGTTTGGTGTTTATCCTGAAATTTCCAAAGGTTGAATAAACAGTCAGAATTTTTCCATCTGCCAGACCCTTGAAACAATTTTGCCGACTTTTTCAACAGCTCTATCCATTGAACCCGTCATAAGACATTCACTTGGCTTATGAACATCCTGTCCATCGCAAATACCAATGCAGACCGCAGGTACATTTTCAGAAAAAGGGATATTGGCATCGGTTGAACCGGATTTGAACTTGGCATCATTAAATCCGGTTTCAAGAAACACTGAATGGCACAAACTGATCAATGGTGAAGCTACGGAAATCATTCCGGATGGCCGGTCCCCTATCTTTTCCGTTGTAATTGTAATATCGTCCATGGAAAATTTATCGATCATCTGTTTTACTTGTTGAACCATATGGTCAAGCCAGTCACAGGTTTCAGACCTTAAATCCAGCAGGAGAGAGGCTGTCTGGGCTATAGTATTGATGGAGGTGCCTCCCGTGATCACACCGATATTGAATGTGCTCCTTGGTTCCACAGTAACAGACAGCTCTGTCAGTACGGCAGCAAGCTTTACAAGCCCATGAACAGCGCTTGAATTTCCAAAATCGTGCCAGCTGTGCCCGCCCCGGCCATGGGCCGATATTTTAAATCTTATGGAACCGACTCCCCTGGTATAAATACAGTCAGCCCCGGATGACCCTTCAAGAACAATATAGGCAATGGGATTTTCTTTGATTGTTCTTGCAAACGCTTCCTTCATGCCCCTGAGATCCCCGGTCCCTTCTTCACAGGCATTTGCCACAAGAATAATGTCACCCTCCGGTCTTTCACCCATGCACTGCAGAATATGTTTCATCATTAAAAGAAAAGCAACCCCGAGAGAATTGTCGCCGATTCCAGGCCCAAAAATTTTATCTTCCTCTATCCGGACAGAAAGGTCACAGGAGCTGTCAAAAACCGTATCAAGATGGGCGCTGACCACCACAGGGTGTTTTTCCCCTCCTTTAATCCGTGCATAAACATTATTCACGGAATCAATGAAAACTTCGGAAAAATTCTCATCCACAAACCGGTTTTTGACATACCTGGCGCGTTTGGCCTCCTCAAATGTCGGAGAAGGAATCTGCTGGATCGCTATGGCTTCTTTGATAATTTTTTTAACAAGTTCCGGAATTGGTTTACCCACAATAACCTCAATCTATATGAAAAATATTTAAATCATGGTATTCAAGACAAATTTAAACCCGTAAAAATCAGGTTTTATATGAATATATCAAAGGTTGTTCTGGTTCAACCACCCATAGAAGATTTTTATCTGACAAAAAAAAGGACTATCCCTTATGGGCTTGCCTGCATTGCCACGGCCATCAGGGATAAAGGGTTT
>MGTJ01000036.1 GCA_001799395.1 Desulfobacterales bacterium RIFOXYA12_FULL_46_15
ATTTCAGGCTGGCCGAAAATGGCTTTCTCAGATGCCAGAACAATATCACATGCAATGGCAAGTTCCATGCCTCCGCCGAGACATGCACCGTTAACAGCCGCTATGACCGGAATATCGATCATGTTGATCATCTCGAAAATCCGGTTAAACGTAGCCACCATCATATCAACGTTGTCAGGTTTATGGTCCCCGACTTCCACGCCGGCGCAGAAACTCTTTCCTTCACCTGTGATCACCAGGCATTTTAAATCCTTATCTGCAGCAATCTTTTCAAGTTCCAGATTAAGTTCGATCATCATGGGAATATCCAGGACATTGTGCTTGGGTCTATCCAAAGTGATCCTGGCAACCTGTTCATCTTTTACAATTTTTAAAAATTTAGGCTCTGCCATGTCGGCCTCCTGAAATATAAAAGTTTGTGATTTAATCCTATCCTCTGATCACTCTCGGTGTAATCATATGATGCTGGGGACAGATGGATTTCGGATTCTGGTAACAAGCTCCTGCAAAAGCCTTCAGATAATCCCGCAATCTGTTCATCTTTACGACTTCATCCACCATGCCGTATTTTGCACAATAGGCCGGTCTTGAATTGTCATAGTATTCCTTGGCCTGCTCGTTCATTTTCTCGATAATAGGTTCCAGGGGGCGGCCGGCGTCCTTTTCCTTTACAAGCCGTCTTGAAAAACTGGCTGCCGCTGCTGTCTCACCATGCATAACATAGATTTCAGTGGTGGCGATGCCCAGGGTAAAGGCATTGTGACGGTTGGCCGTGGGCCCGCCCATGACATAGTGGGCCGCTGCCGTCCCTTTTCTTAAGGTGATGAGAATCATGGGGACGTCGGTCTGCTGGATGGAATAGATCAGGGACTGGCCAAGACCTAAGAGCTCTGCCTTTTCGGCAATATCCCCGACATCAATGCCGGATGTGTCCTGGAACCAGACCAGGGGAATCCGGTCGCGGCCGCAGAGGGTGACAAATTCATTCATCTTGATAAGACCCTGGCGATAGAGTTTTCCGCCGATCCCGCCATAATCTGCATATTCAGGATAATGTTCGCCCAGCCAGCCCTGGTTGTTGCCGATCATGCCGACAAGGAACCCATCCATTTTTACAAGACCGGTGTAAATTTCAGGGCCGTAGTCAGGCTTAAATTCCATGTGTTCGCTGCCGTCCACAAGACGGGCAATGATTTCCTTGAAATTATAGATCTGTTTCTGGTTAAAGGGCATGAGACGGTACAGATCGTCTGAAGAGAATCTGGGTTCCTTAGGTTCCGCCACCCTGAAAAATTTGGGATTATAAGCCGGCATGTCCTTCATATAATCTTTGAGACCGTCCAGAACCCCGGTTTCTTCTTCATACACATACCTGAAAAATCCGGTTTCATTGTAATGGATGTCCACTGATCCGGGGGGCTTTTCCTTGTATTGTTTTGCATTGGCAATGAGCTGTTCCGCACCTTCCAGGTCAAAATAGCCTTTGGGGGACATACCGCTCAGGATACCGCCGCCGCCCACGGCAATATTGCAGTTCTTGTGGGCAAACAGGATGGTCGGGCTGATGCCCTGGTATCCGCCGCCGGCCGGATTTGTGCCGTAGATCCCGGCCAGGACCGGGATTCCCATCTGCTCCAATTCTGCATGGCGATAGAAAGTGGTGCCGCTGCCTCTCCGGTTGGCATAGAATTTTTCCTGCTGGGTCAGCTTTACGCCGCTGCAGTTGACCAGCCAGACCAGGGGAATGTTCAGGCGCTTGGAAAGATTGGTGGCCCTGAAAATATTTTCCGGTTGTCCCGGAATCCATGCACCGGCCATGACCTTGTTGTCAAACCCGGCCACGACGCACCATTTGCCGGAAATTTTGGCCAGACCGTCAATGACATTGGTGGTGCCTTCCTCATTGTCTTCAGGATTAAAAATAGTGTGAAGGGGTATCCAGGTGCCCGGATCAACCAGGTAATCCAGCCGCTGCCAGACCGTCATTTCCCCTCTTTGATTGATTTTTTCTGTCGGAAGCCCTGCATTCTTTACTTTTTCAACTTCAGCATCAATCCCGGCTTCAACTTCCAGGATGCTCTTGATATTTCCTTCAGAACTCATCAACTGCCCTTTATTAAGCTCTGTTCCAAATTCTGCCATGTGTTCAAAATATTGTCTCATTCTTTACTCCCGGTCATATAAATTTTCATTTTTTCTTTGCAAAACCTTATTTAATAAAATTTAAACTTTAAATAAATCCCCCCCTTTGTCAAGCTATTTTTTAGCTATATCTTAACTTTTCTCTTGACAAGACTATCAGATTTTTGTCTAGTTGACAATCATAATATGGAACAATGTATTAAAATATAGAACAACTTGCAGATGACATTAGGACCTATAGACCTTGGAAAATTGATCCCTGACTGGGAAATTATAGAAAATGGACAAAAACATTAAAAAAGTAAACTCCATCGAAAAAGCCCTGGAAATTATGCTGAAATTCCAGGATATCAAACCTTCATGGGGTATCAGGGAACTGAGCACCTCCCTGGGGTTCAGTCCGGCCACAGTCCAGAGGATACTTCAGGTGCTTAAGTCCTATGAATTTGTCCGTCAGGACCCCCTTACCCGTCAGTATTTTGTGGGAAATGTATTTTACCGTTTTTTGGAAAACCTGAACAACTCAAACAATCTTTCCCGTATCGGGCGAAGGTTCATGGAAGAAGTGGCAAGCGCCACTCTTGAAACGGTCCACCTGAATATTATCCAGGGAAACATGCGTATCTGCATTGATAGCATAGAATCCCCAAAAACGCTCAAGGCCGGCATGCCCATCGGCAATCAGTCCCCCCTCTATGCCGGGGCTTCTGCCAAATGCCTGCTGGCTTTTTCCCGGGAAGAATTCATAGCCGGTTATCTTAAAGACACAAAACTTGAACCGGTTACGGACAACACCATCATCAATCAGGACAAGCTGATAAAGGAACTTAAAAAAATTAAAAAACAGGGTTACGCCTTAAGCCTGGGAGAAAGAACGCCGGGCCTCGGGTCATTGAGTGCCCCTGTTTTTAACCATAAAGGACTGATCCTGGCAAGCGTGAGCCTTGC
This sequence comes from Desulfobacterales bacterium RIFOXYA12_FULL_46_15, assembly GCA_001799395.1. Lineage (GTDB taxonomy): Bacteria > Desulfobacterota > Desulfobacteria > Desulfobacterales > Desulfobacteraceae > Desulfobacula. The sequence continues at coordinate 3,091 of MGTJ01000036.1, forward strand.
CGTCCCTGAAATCAGGTTCAGACAGGAGGATCATCTTTCAAATTGTATTCATATACTGACAGGTGCTGTAAAATCCTTTTCAAAAGCAATGGGGTTAAGTGCCGCCAAATTTTAACCGTTTAGGAGGAACAATGGATTTTCAATTGTCAAAAGAGCTTCAGATGCTCCAGAAAGAAATCAGAAATTTTGCAAAAAAACAGATCGAACCCTTTGCCGATGAATGGGATCAAAAACACTATCTTCCCATCAAAGAGGTCATGAGGCCTTTGGGGGAACTTGGATTTTTCGGCACTGTCATTCCTGAAGAATACGGCGGAGAAAACATGGGGTTTGTAGCTGCCATGATCGTCACCGAAGAGCTTGCAAAGGTATCTTCTTCTTTAAGAGTACAGGTCAATATGCAGGTCCTTGGATGTGCCTATACCATTTTCAGATATGGAAATGAAGAAACCAAGAAAAAATATATCCAAAAACTCTGCACAGCAGAATATATCGGCGGGTTCGGCATCACAGAATCCGATGCAGGGTCTGATGTCATGGCCATGGCCACAACGGCTGAAGACAAAGGAGACCACTGGCTCCTGAACGGTTCCAAAACCTGGATCTCCAATGCCAATGTGGCCGATGTCCTGATCTGCTATGCCTACACAGACAAAGCCGCAGGATCAAAGGGCCTTTCCGCCTTTGTCATCGAGCCCAAGAATTATGCAGGCATCAAGACTTCCGGCCTGGATAAGCTCGGTTCCCATTCTTCCCCCACAGGCGAGGTTTTCCTGGACAATGTTAAGGTACCCAAGGAAAATATCCTGGGTAAACCCGGAGACGGAGCAAAAATCGTTTTCTCATCCTTGAACCAGACAAGGCTGTCGGCTGCGGCTGGCGGTGTGGGTCTTGCCCAGGCATGCCTTGATGCTGCCACTAAATACTGCAACGAAAGAAAACAATTCGGTAAAAAGATCGGTGAATTCCAGATGAACCAGGATATGATTGCCCAGATGACGGCAGAAATCGAAGCCGCCCGCCTCGTAACCTACAAGGCTGCCTGGGAAAAAGACCAGGGCGAACTGAACAACGGTCTCTCCGTAGCCATGGCCAAATACCTGGCCGGTGAAATCGCCACCAAGTCTTCCAACTATGCCATGAGAATCCTGGGTGCCTACGGATACTCCACTGAATACCCGGTTGCCAGATACTACAGGGATGCCCCGACCTATTCCATGGTGGAAGGCTCTGCCAATATCTGCAAATGGATCATTGCCCTGGATCAGCTTGGTTTCAGAAAAGCCAACCGATAAACAAAGAATGGGAGACGGGCAGTTAAAAAATACAAATTATCCACTGCCCGGAACTCATTTTTGACAGCCCTTTAAAGGAGGACAAGGTGGACCCAAAAGAAATAGCAAAAAAGACGGGTGAAACCGCCAAGCTCTATTTTTCAACCGTAAAGGAAGAAGACAAGCCCTATAACCTGTGGAAATATTTTGACAAGGATCTTGCAAAGGATATGTCCCTTTATATCACGGGCCAGATGTATTCCAGGGAAAAAATTCCCCACAAAACCCGGCAGCTCATTACCGTAGCTGCCCTGACCGTTCTGTCAAAACCCGATGAACTTAAACTTCATATCCATGCTGCCCTGAATGTGGGCTGCACAAAAGAAGAGGTTGCCGAAGTCATTTTCCAGACCAGTATTTACGGCGGCGTTCCTGCCGCCAATACCGCCCTTACGGTACTCAAAGAAGTCCTTCTGGAACGTGGGGAAGCATAACGGGAAAAAGCCGGGAAAGACCTGTGTTTGATTTCCCGGCCTTTTATCGTATGGATTTTCCCAGTATGGTATTCCAGATGCCGTCAGGGCATCTTCTCTCAATAATATGAACCGGTTTGGCTGAAAGGGATACCAGAATTTTCTTTGCTTCGGAATTCAGAAGGCCGGACAGGATAAACCATTTTTTCTTTAAAAGATGCGGGCTTTCAATCATATGCTGCATGACATTATAATGGATGTTGGCCACCAAGAGATCACAGGGGATGGACATCATGTCTTCCCCCTTTGCCTGGAAAGCAAGCACCCTGTCTTCAAACCCGTTGAGCCGGACATTGTTCAGGGCTGTTTTAACGGCAAGATAATTAAAATCACAGGCCATCACCTGCCTGCAGCCAAGGGCGGCCGCACCAAGGGCCAGAAGTCCCGTACCTGTACCGATATCCAGAACCGTCTCTATATTTTGTTTTGTGCACAAACGCCGGATCAAATAAAGACAGTCTTCCGTTGTCTGGTGACGTCCGGTGCCGAACACCACTCCCGGGTCCAGCAGGATATTTCTGAAAACCCCGTCATTTCCGGCAGGCGGGTTCCACGGCGGATAAATACACAGATCACGGATATAATAGGGTTCAATCCTGTCCCCATGCCACTCTTCCCCGGTCATTTCATACTTCTCGACCAGACAGATGCCGGGGTTTGCGGATAATATATGATCCACCACCCCGTCACAGGGGGATGAAAAAAAAAGAAAGGCTTCCGTTTCCTCAACCCACGCGCCCAGAAAGGATTCATGGGTCTCAATCTCCCGGTCAACAGCCGGGGCTTTGTCAAGATAATAAATATACAGGTTCTCGTATGGGTTTCTCATTTTTTTTAAAATCCTTTTTTTGACTTTCTTACCTTTCATAATAAATTGAATTTGACAATCCTTTCCATATGAAAAATAATCCTTTACCTGATAAAATTTAAAATTTTTGGAATAGACATGAAATTTAAAAAAATCACCCTCCTGTTTGAAACTGATGACATTGCCCTGGCTGAAGAGCTGATCTGCAATATTTTCTTTTCCTTTGCCATCAGCGGTGTGGTCTGTGATATTCCCCTTCCGGAGCCGGATGAGGGATTCGGGACCCATACCCTCACCCTGCCGGAGCATAATTCCATAACCGGTTATCTGCCGCTCCTGGATTCTTCAGACATTATCCTTAAACAGATCGAAGCCAAAGCTGAAAAACTCATTGAGTTTGATATCAGGGTTAAAATCGTGACCGGTATTGTGGATGAAAAAGAATGGGCCGATGCATGGAAGGCCTATTTCAATGTCACCCGTATTACGGACCGGATCATCATCAAACCCCAATGGAAAGAGTATCATGAAAAAAAAGGGGAAATCTTGATTCACCTGGATCCCGGCATGGCGTTCGGGACCGGAACTCACCCGACTACTGCCATGTGCCTTAAATTCATCGAGACTTTTCTCAAACCAGGCGATAGCTTTCTGGATGTCGGCACCGGCTCCGGCATCCTCATGATTGCTGCTGCAAAGCTCGGTGCCGGGCATCTTCTGGGGATTGATACGGATGAAACAGCCATTGCCGTTGCCCGGGAAAATCTTCGCCTGAACGGGATTGATCCCTCAATATATTGCCTGTCATGCCAGACCCTTGACCGGACAGACCCTGTGCCCTGCGACTGCATTGCAGCCAATATCATCGCCCAGGTGATTGTCGATATCCTGCCGGATATTGCCCTTCGAATGACAGAGGGAGCGACAGCCCTTTTGTCCGGCATCATCAAGGAACGTAAGGCCGCTGTGCTGGCCGCCCTTGGAAAAACCCGGCTTTCAGTCATTCATGAAGAACACATTGATGAATGGGTCACCCTGGCTGTAAAAAAAGAAACAAGCATTGAATAACCCAGGCTGAACATGCTATACAGCCAGCCATAGAAAAGGCTATATAACCCTTTGACCGGGTCCACAGGAATTTAAAGCATGAAACAATCCAGGGTTTCAAAACAAAATCAGGATACAATCATTTCCCTTGCCGGAAGACTTGATGCCAAAACAATATCCGGTCTTTTATCCGAAAGCAGGCAAATGATTGCAAAAGCCGACACACCCGGCCTGATGATAGACCTTGAAGCCGTTGATTATATGGATACGGCAGGCGCAGCATTTCTGTGTCTTATGGAAGATGAATCCAGAAAAAAAGGGGTCCAAAATTTTTCCATTGTCCATTTGAAACCTGGATATTCAGATCTTCTGGATATGGCAAAGGAAGTCCGGAAGGCTGATTTTTCAGCTCAGAAGCCAGGCGCCCTTTCCTTTATTGAAAACCAGGGCAAATTTCTTCTTGATACCCTCGCAGAAGCAAAGGAATTTATCACCTATACGGGTGAAATCACCTATGCCCTTTTTCAAAGTCTTCTGAACCCCAAGAAAATCCGCTGGGCCGATACTTTTCTCGTGGCTGAGCGGGCAGGGGTTGACGCCCTTCCCATTGTGGCCCTGATCAGCTTTATTGTCGGTCTGGTCATGGCCTTCCAGGCTGCCATCCCCATGCGGATGTTCGGAGCCGAACTCTATGTGGCCAATCTCATCGGGATATCCATGGTCCGGGAGCTTGGCCCCCTGATGACAGCCATCATTCTCGCAGGGCGGTCAGCCTCTGCCTTTGCTGCTGAAATCGGAACCATGCGCATCAACGAGGAAATCGATGCGTTAACGGTCATGGGCCTTGACCCGGTCAAATTTCTCATTGTTCCAAGGGTTATTGCCGCTACCTTAATCACTCCTCTTCTGACCATATTTTCAAACCTTGTGGGAATGCTGGGCGGCGCTGTTGTCATCACTTCCATGGGATATCCCTTTATTTCCTATTATGACCAGATCGCCTCCTTTGTCAGTTGGGGGGATTTTACAGGCGGTCTTGTCAAATGTTTCATCTTCGGTATCCTGATTGCCGCATCCGGGTGCATCAGGGGATATCAGACCGAAAGCGGGCCTTCTGCAGTGGGTGTATCCACCACAAGGGCCGTTGTGACCGGTATCATCCTCATTGCCGTGTTTGACGGTATTTTTTCAATTGTTTATTATAGCCTTGGCATATGAAACCTGTGGAAACCGTCATCAAAATAGAAAATCTGTTTGCAGGCTATGGCCATGCCCCTATTATTGAAAATATCAGCTTTAATGTTTTTAAAGGCGAGGTCTTTGTGATTATCGGCGGTTCAGGTTGCGGGAAAAGCACCCTTCTGAAACATATGATCGGTCTTTTACCCCCCATCTCCGGTAATGTCCTGATCCAGGGGGATAACCTTTGCCTTGCCGCAGGCAACGACCGAAACCGCATCCTCCAGAAAATCGGGGTGGCTTTCCAGAGCGGGGCCTTATTCGGCTCCATGACCGTACTGGAAAATATGATGCTGCCGTTAAAAGAATTTACAGAGCTCCCGGATGCCATGATGGAAGACATTGCATGGATGAAGCTTAAACTGGTCGGTCTTGAAAAAAGCGGGTTTCTCATGCCTGCCGAGCTTTCCGGGGGTATGAAAAAAAGGGCTGCCCTGGCCCGGGCCATGGCCCTTGATCCCTCCATCATCTTCCTTGATGAACCGTCTGCAGGGCTTGACCCGGTGACTTCCGCCGGCCTGGACAACCTGGTTAAAGACCTTTCTTCGTCTCTCGGGATCACCTTTGTCATTGTCACCCATGAACTCGCCAGTATTGACGCCATTGCCGACCGGATCATCATGCTTGAAAAAAGCGTCAAAGGGATCATTGCAGAAGGAACGCCTGAAGAACTGAAAACCAGCACGGACAATCCATTTGTCTATAATTTTTTTAACCGGAAAATCGATAAAGGTGGAAAATGACCCGGAAAACCAATTTCTTTAAACTCGGCCTTTTTGTCATCATTGCATTCGGACTTGGGGCTGCATTTTTAATTATTTTCGGAGCAGGAAAATTTTTTAAAAAAGAACTGATGGCAGAAACCTGCTTTAACGAATCCGTCCAGGGCCTGAGCGTCGGCTCTGAAGTTAAATACAAGGGCATCCGGATCGGGAGCGTCAAATCCATTACCAGTGCGGCAAGCATCTATAAAACAAAATCGGATTATGTACTGGTCGTCATGGCTCTTGAAGAAGACATATCCCTTGGCCAGACCGGTGAATCTGCCAAAGAAAAACTTCAGAACGCGGTCAATGACGGTCTTGTGATCCGGCTCTCGTTTAAAGGGCTGACCGGAGTGGGTTATCTTGAAACCGATTATGCAGCAAAAAACCCAGGAGATGACCTTGTAATATCCTGGACACCCGGCAATATTTACATCCCTTCCCAGAGAAGCAATATGAAGCAGTTCGGGGATTCCATGACCCAGATACTGGACAGCCTTGCCGCCATTAATGTCAAAGAGATTACAAAGGATATTGAAACACTGCTAAAGACCCTGGACACCAAAGCCAATGATTTTGATATCAATAATATCTCCATTCTTGCAGCGTCTCTCTTAAAAGAACTCAAAGAAACCAACCAGAAAATCAGCAAAGCCGTTGAAACAGATAAAATCAATCATGTGCTGGATGATGCAAAGGCCTCTTTTTCAGAGCTGAGAGGCATTGTTGAAAGCTCCAGGGCACCCTTTGGCAATGCCATCAATGATTTTGAAAAAGCTGCTGGCAGCACAAAGAACATGGCAGCAACCCTTGAAGCAAAACTTTCCCCAAAAGTCGACACCCTGTCGGTCAACCTGGATAAACTTGTGGAAAACCTGTCTGCTGCTTCCGGGCTTCTGGAGCATATGGTCTGGCTGAACTCCGACAGGGTCAGGCTGATCATGGAGAATCTTGAAACAACCTCTGAAAATCTAAAACAGATGAGTAAGGACATCAAACAATATCCCGGCAGGCTGATCTTTGAGAATCCGCCTGAAAAAACCGGGACGGAGAAGAAAAACTGATGGCACAAAAATTTTTGATCGCTATAACGGCTCTTCTGATTCTCATTCTATTGACTTACGGATGCTCAGGACTTCAAAAAGAAGCCCTGAGCAAACAGTATTTCGACTTGTCGCCACAGATCCCGGTTTCCTCAAAAGACAACCTTTGCCGGGGTGAGACCCTTATAATAAAAGCATTTTCCATCAATCCCGCCTTTGATTCCCATTCCTTTGTCTACAAGATCGGGGAGAATGAATATACAACCGATTATTACAGCGAATTTATCAGCTATCCCTCAAAACTAATCACAGAGAGAACATCTGAGGCGCTTTATGGATCACCACATTTCCGGCCTGCTCTTACAGATGATAAAAAAGACATCACATACCGCCTGTCCGGTAAAATCACCCGGCTTTCAGGGGATTTTCTTGATAAAAACAATGCAAAGGCGTCTATTAAACTCATTCTGATCCTGGAAAAAAGAACCGGTTCGACCTTCACCCCGGTTTTAAGTAATACCTATATGGCTGATGATCCCATAAAGGACAAAGAGCCTTCATCCCTGGTATCGGGCTGGAATTCAGGCTTATCGAAAATTCTTGCACAATTTATCACGGAGTTTCAACACCTGCCGGCTAATTAAACACCTGCAAACTTGTGTTTAAATTCTTTGATTCAAATAACCCTAATCAAAAACCCGTTGTTCCCGCTTAATTTTAAGTTTTCTCATCCTGGAAGCAAAGGTGGACCGGTTGATGCCTGAAGCTTTGGATGCCCAGGTGATATTCCAGTTGTTCTTTTTTAAAAGTGCGGTCACATATTCCTTTTCAAGTTGCGGCCAGGTCATGCTGCTTAGATTGCCCGTCCCCTCTCCGGGTTTATTATGACCGGCCGCCAATGGGATGCTGTAAGGTTCAATTTCGGCATCAGGATTTTTGATATGAAGAGGAATATGAAAGGGTTCAATACATTCATCTTCTGTTGTGACCATGAGGTAACGGATCAGGTTTTCAAGCTCCCGGATATTGCCCGGCCAGGAATACGAAACCAGGATCTGCATGGCATCAGGTGAAATCTTTTTTTCAAGAAAGCCTGCCTTTAAAGATTCCTTTTCAAGAAAATGCCGGATTAAAAGGGGGATGTCTTCTCGCCTGTCCCTGAGCGCCGGCAGATGAACCGGCAGCACGGACAACCGGTAAAACAAATCCTGTCTGAAACTGTTTTCAGCAATCATCTGTTTGATATTCTTGTTGGTGGCGGCAACAATTCTGACATCAATCTGACGCGTGCTTGTTTCACCCAGGGGTTTGATTTCGTTTTTCTGGAGCACCCGGAGAAGCCCTGCCTGTACACTCAGGGGCATATCTCCGATTTCATCAAGAAAAACAATGCCGCCGTTTGCAGCTTCGAAAAGCCCAGTTTTATCATGGTTTGCCCCTGTAAAAGCTCCTTTTGTGTACCCAAACAATTCGCTTTCCAGAAGCGTTTCCGGAATGGAACTGCAATTCTGGACAAGAAATGGTTTATTTTTCCGGATACTTGACTTATAAATTTTTTCAGCCACCAGCTCTTTGCCCGTACCGCTTTCCCCGGTGATCAGCACATGAAAATCCGTATCTGCATAGCTTTTGACAAGATCCATACATTTTTTAAAACCCGGGCTCTGCCCAATGATCAGGTTTTCATCTCTCGACTCCTTAAGAGCGGATTTCAGATTCTGGGCCTTTTTCTTTTCATTGGCATATAAGACGGCATTGCTCAAGGCAATGGAACAGATATCCACAAGATTCTGAAGCTGTTCCAGATAGCCTTGATCCAGGTTCAGGCTGGTTTTTTCCAGCGTTGTATCAATAATCTGAACAGCGCCATAAACATCCCTGTCCCGGAAAAAGAGAGGAAAGCAGAGGATCATACTGCTTTTAACGGCCAGGCAATCCTCAACCTCTTTATAATGCCGGCGGTCGCTTTTGGTTTCCGCCACCGTCATTTTTTTGTTTTCAATCACCCAGCCCACAATGCTGGGATGCCGGTTATCCAGGATAACTCCCTTGATCCGGTTGCTTTCCGCACCGGCAGCCTCAACACAAACATAAGTATTGTCTTTTTTGATCCAGATGGAGCCCCTCTGGACGTTCTGGATTTTCAACAGGGAATTGAGAAATTTTTTCTGTAAAGCCTCGGGATTAAGTTCTTTAAATAGTTCCAGATTTGATCGGTTCATAACAGGCTTTCCTTTATCCTTCCATCACATCAGAAAATACGGGTCAACATCCACTGAAAGACCCACATCTGATTTTGGTTTAACCTCAGGGTGCGCCAGGGTGGATTTCACCAGGCGGTTCACAAGAGAGGAGGACGGGCTTTTGACCAGAATCTGCCATCGGAATTGAGAAGAAATTTTCTGAATAGGCGCCTCAGCAGGACCTAAAATCTGAACACCGCCCCTAAATGTCCCTTCATTTTCAAGCAGGTCTCTCAGAATCTTTGCCACAGTTTCAGCATACTCTTTGACTTTTCCGGCATTGCTGCCGAATATTTTCAACTGGGTCATCCTTGAAAACGGCGGATACATCAAGGCTTTTCTAAAAGGGGCCTCATTTTGGAAAAACTCCAGGAAATCCTGTTTCCGCGATGCTTCAATAATAAAATGATCCGGGTTATAAGTCTGCATGATGACTTTTCCCGGGGTTTCTCCTCTTCCGGCACGGCCTGCTACCTGGGCCAGGAGCTGAAAGGTTCTTTCCCCGGCCCTGAAATCCGGAAGGCTTAAGGAAAGATCTGCACAGATCACCCCCACCAGGGTGATGGAAGGGAAATCATGGCCTTTGGCCAGCATCTGGGTTCCCACCACAATATCTACGGTCCGGTTCCGGATAGTTTTCAGAATCTTTATGACGGCGCCCTTTTTTGATGTGGAATCCTGGTCCATCCTTGCGATTCTTGCATCCGGGAACCTTTCCTTGAGCATGGATTCGACTTTCTCCGTTCCAAAGCCCAGGGGTCTGATCTTTTTTGATTTGCATTCCGGACAGGCTGTATCCACCGGCCGTCCATACCCGCAAAGATGGCACCGGTATTCATTATGGCCCTTATGAAGGGTCATGGTGATATCGCAGAACCGGCAGGTCAGAGCTTTTCCGCAATCCCGGCACACCGGGAAAGTGGCAAAACCCCTCCGGTTCAAAAAAATCAGGGCCTGATCTCCTTTATCAAGGCATTGCCGGATGGCCTTTGAAAGTTCCGGGGTGATAATCCTTTGATCCGGTCTGCCATCCTTGTATTTTTTCAGGTCCACGAGGGTAATCTCGGGCAGGGGGTTCCGGTTGATGCGGGATTCCAGCTTCAACTCCTCAAAACGCTTCAGGACCACATTCTGATAGGATTGAAGCGAAGGCGTGGCTGAACCTAAGAGCACCGGGCATTGGTTTAATTTTCCCCGAACAACGGCAAGATCCCGTGCATTATACCGGAGACCCGTCTCCTGCTTGTACGAGGTGTCATGCTCCTCATCCGCCACAATGATCCCGATATTTTCAAAAGGTGCGAAAACAGCAGACCTTGCGCCAATCACAATATCGACTTTATTGAGGGCGATCTTGCGCCACTGGTCCAGGAGTTCACCCTTAGACAAAGAAGAATGAATCACGGCTATCCTTTCCCCGAACCTTGCCCGGAAGCGCCGTTCCGTCTGGGAAATCAAGGCGATTTCCGGCACAAGCACAATGGCCTTTTTCCCTTTTTCAATCACATCCAGGACCAGCCGCATATAGACTTCGGTTTTGCCGGAACCGGTAATGCCGGTGAGAAGGAAGGCTGAAAATCCATTATCCGATACATTCTGAACCTGCTTTACAACGGCTGTCTGCTCAGGGGTCAGAACCGGCGGCGTGTCCGGTTCCACAGGATCACCCAGGGGGTCCCGGAAGACCTGACGCTGGATGATTTTGATAAAACCCGCATCGCTCAGGGGCTTTACCAGGCTTGGGGCGGTCGGGATCACTGCTTTCAGACTGGTCAGGGACATCTCTTTTTTCTGTTTGACCAGCATGAGAAGCTTTTCCCGTTTTTTTGACATGGGAAGAGTCGGCTCCGGCTCCTTCTGAAAAAGGATGAATTTCTCCGTCCGGGTGGTTGCCCCGTCTTTTTTCAATACATAGGACACTGTAACAAGATCCTGTTTTTCCATCCGCCGGACCAGGGCATGCACGGAAGGATTCCTGCTTGTTTTGAACAATTGTTTGAGTTTAGCCGGATCACGCTTTTGAACAAATTCAATGATTTCCTCTTCTCCGGGTGTAAGCATTTTGTCGATAAAAGCAGCACGGCCCTTTTCTGTCACAAAGAGACAGGATTCATCATGGCTTTCAAGACCTGAGGGCAAGGCCGATTTTATCACCTCACCCAGGGGATGAAGATAATAGTCTGAGATCCATTGGAAAAAAGGAATTTCCGATTCCGGGAACAAGGGGTGGTCATCCAATACATCCAGGATATTTTTGATGGTGAATCCGCCACAGGATTTCCGGCCTGAAAGAATATACCCGGTCACCCGCTTCCTGCCAAAGGGAACCAGAACCCTCACCCCCGGGGAACAGGCGCTCCTGAACTGCTCAGGCAGGCCATAGGCATAGGCCTTTTGCACCGGAAGGGCGACAGCAACGGATATATAAGGAGTATCAATCATCTGCCCTATTGTGCATAAAACAGGAAATATATCAACATCAGACTTTTGACCGGACGGTTTTGTCTGACTCTCCACCTTTAGAAATGAAAGATATTAATCTAAATCACCATAGTATAGAATTTTGATATTCTTCTTGTCTATTGGCATATTCGTTTTTAACTAACCCCTTTTCATTATTCAGATTAACATTGTTCAACGTTATATTGTATTTTTTTGAAATTAAGGGTAAACCCTTAAAAAAACATACTACACTATTTAATAATTTATATTGCTATTATGGATAAGAATAAAAATATCAGGGTGTGGTCAAAATTAAAAAAAGAGGTCAACATAATTTTTAAGGCTGACCATGCACTAAATTTAAAATTTATTGAGATTCTTAATGTTTACGGACTGAATAAAAGTGATTGGTTACGGGTTTTTATAAAAAACGAATGGGAAAAACTACAAAAAATTAAACATATTCAAAAAAATAAAAAAAATATTGATAATGCCAAATAAAATGAAATAGGGTCTTTTACAAATTTAGTGTAGTATATTTATAAAAAAGGGTTCTGAAAGTTAGGCGCTTTCAGAACCCGGAAATGGAAAGGCTGGTATCAAATAGCCCTTCATAACCAATGAAATGATACCAGCCTTGTTCCACAAAAACAAGGTTTTTTATGGGTATTCATATTCTGATAGAAGACATCTGCCTTTACAAAACTACCCTTGCCGTTTGCAAAGAAAAACATTTTCAATCGAGTTATTATAATCAAAAAATTGTAACATTTTTTAATTTAGCAAAAATGGAAAAAATGATGCGTGTTGTAATTACAGGCATGGGAATCATATCTCCTGTCGGGAATGATTTGGAGACATATTGGCAATCTTTGATTTCGGGCCAATCAGGGGTAAGTCTGATACAGAATAGGCTTTCTGATCGGTTGAATTGTAATTTTGCAGGTCAGGTTCTTGACCTTGATACAGCATCAGCTATAACTCCCAAAGAATTACGTCGTATGGATCGATTTTGTCAATTTGCAATTATTGCCGCAAAAAATGCTTGGTATGACAGTGAGCGGGATGTAACCAACACCTATAAGGAAAAAACAGGTGTGATTTTCGGGACAGGAATTGGTGGTATCTCTACCTGGGATAATCGTCTGATACAGAATTATAATTCAGGGGCTGAACCGGAAATGAATGCATTTACAATTCCACGGATCATGAACAATGCAGCGGCTGCGCACATCGCTATACAGTTAAATCTTAAAAGCTTTAATATAACTGTAAACACTGCCTGTTCTGCCGGAGCAAATGCGATAGGAATGGGTTTTCGGGAAATCAGGGCCGGGAACCTGGATTGCATTCTCTGCGGTGGAACAGAGGCACCGATAACTCCAAAAATTTTAAAAGCCTGGGATATTTTAGGGGTTTTATCAAAAGAAAATAGCCCAACTGCGGTCAAACCTTTTGATCGAAAGAGAACCGGCTTTGTCCTGGCTGAAGGGTCTGCTGCGATTGTTCTTGAATCATTAGACTCTGCAATCAAATCGAAAAGAAAAATTTATGCTGAGATTTCAGGTTTCGGTTCGAACTGTGATGCCTTCCATCTGACCACTCCTGAAAAAAACGGACAGGCCAAAGCAATCAAGCTTGCTTTGGAGGATGCAGACATCAATCCCGAAAAAATAGATTATATCAATGCGCATGGAACAGCAACAAGATTGAATGATTTGGTCGAAACTGCTGCCATAAAAGATGTATTTGGCGATTATGCCTACAGAATTCCTATCAGTTCCACAAAATCAGTGTTTGGTCATGCCATGGGTGCTTCATCAGCCATGGAATTAGTTGCTACAGTCCTGAGTGTAAAAAATGATGTTATCCATCCGACTTTGAATTACCAGGAATGTGATCCGGAATGTGACCTTGATTATGTTCCTGGAAAAGCCAGAGTTAAAACAATAAACCATGCCATTTCAAATTCTTTTGGATTTGGTGGGAGCAATGCAGTTCTGGTGGTGAAAAAATGGAAAAATTAAAAAATCAGATTATCCAAATTATAGCAAAAGAGCTTGATATCCCAAAAAAAATAATCAAATGGGATACATCAATTCAAGAAGACCTGGGGGCTGACTCTCTGGATGTTATTAATATTATTATGGCGCTTGAAAATAAATTTAATATCGAAATCGACCAGGAGACTTTAGCAGAATTCGGTACAGTTGAAGCTATCGTAAAAAGCCTTTCGCCGGTCATTTATGCAAAGGACTGAACATGATCAATGGTGACAAAGTTAAACTGAGACGGATTGAAAAAGCTGATTTATGGCATTTATGGGAATGGCATGAGCAAGAAGAATTGTACTTGTTTAAATCAATCAAGTCATTTATTTCATGGGACGATTTATACGATAACTTTCAGAAATATTTCTTCTGGAAAAGGGATTTTATTATAGAGAATGATGCTGATAACAT
>MGTJ01000037.1 GCA_001799395.1 Desulfobacterales bacterium RIFOXYA12_FULL_46_15
AAGAAATCAGAAAAGGGAAAATGGTCATCCTGGTGGATGATGAAGACAGGGAAAATGAAGGGGATCTGACCTTGGCCGCAGAAGCCGTCACCCCGGAAGCTATTAATTTTATGGCCAGATATGGCCGGGGGCTCATCTGCCTTTCCCTTGATTCCAGCATTGCCGACAGGCTGGAATTGCCCATGATGGTGAGAAACAATACCTCCCAGTATGGAACCGGATTTACGGTTTCCATTGAAGCAAAAAAAGGGGTTACTACAGGGATTTCCGCAGCAGACAGGGCAACCACCATTTTAACGGCCATTGCCGATGAAACAACACCCAATGATATTGCAAAACCCGGTCATGTTTTTCCTTTAAGAGCCAGGGATGGCGGGGTTATGGTCAGGATCGGGCAGACGGAAGGGTCTGTTGATCTGGCCCGGCTTGCCGGATTGAAGCCTGCCGGCGTGATCTGTGAAATCATGGATGATGACGGCACCATGGCAAGGATGCCCTCCCTTGAAAAATTTGCAAAGCAGCACGGCATAGGTATCTGCACCGTGGCAGACCTTGTAAAATACCGGCTTAAAACGGAAAGTTTTGTAAAAATTGCAGCCGAAACCGTCATCCCCACAAGAATCGGCGGTGAATTTAAAATCATTGCCTATGAAAATGATATTGACCAACTCACGCACATTGCCTTGGTAAAAGGGGAGATTGATCCTGACAAGGCGGTTCTTGTACGGGTTCATTCAGAATGCATGACCGGCGATATTTTTTCTTCCCTCCGATGCGACTGCCGGGACCAGCTTCATAAAGCCATGGCTATGATTGATGAGGAAGGCTGCGGTGTTCTTTTATATCTTCGGCAGGAAGGTCGCGGCATCGGTCTTGTGAACAAATTGAAAGCCTATGCACTTCAGGACCAGGGAATGGATACGGTGGAGGCCAATGAGAAACTCGGATTTAAAGCCGACATGAGGGATTACGGGGTCGGAGCCCAGATACTGGTTGCCCTGGGTGTCAGAAAAATGAGGCTCATGACTAATAATCCGAAAAAAATGATCGGTCTTGAAGGATATGGATTAAGCGTGGTTGAACAAGTTCCCATCCATGTGGAGGTCAATTGCCACAATAAAGGATATATGCAATGTAAACAGGCTAAGATGGGGCATATGCTCCACATGTAGGCAGGCTTAAGGATAAATGTAAGATAAGGACTTAAAAAAAATGCCAAAGATTATCGAAGCAGGATTACAGGCCAAAGGAAAGAAATTCGGGATCATTGCCTCACGGTTTAATGATTTTATTACTTCAAGGCTTATTGACGGCGCACTGGATGCCCTCATCCGAAGCGGGGCCGAAGACAAGGATATCACGCTGTTAAAGGTTCCGGGTGCCTTTGAAATCCCGCTGGCTGCCCAGAAAATGGCAAAACAGGGGAAATATGATGCCCTGATCTGTCTTGGTGCCGTCATCCGCGGAGCCACCACCCATTATGACTATGTCTGCGCCGAAGTTTCCAAGGGAATCGCCTCTGTCAGCCTGGACTCCGGGATACCCGTCATGTTCGGCATCCTGACCACGGAGACCATTGAGCAGGCCATTGAAAGGGCAGGAACAAAAGCCGGTAACAAAGGGTTTGATGTGGCACTGGGTGCCGTGGAAATGGCAAACCTGACCGACAGCCTGAAAAAGGCGGAATAAGATTATGGGAGATCGCAGGCAGGCAAGGGAACTTGCACTCCAGGCCCTTTTTTTTATTGATATGGATAAATCCGGGCCGGATGAAAACCTTGCGGCTTTCTGTGCAAATAATGAAGATTTGCTCACGGAAAGCATTCAAGCATTTTTCATGGATCTGATCAAAGGGGTCCTGGAACATAGATCTGAAATTGATGCCCTGTTAAACAAATACTCGAAAAACTGGAGGCTCTCCAGGATGCCTGTGGTAGATAGAAATATCATGCGGATTGCCACCTTTGAATTTTTAAAACGCCCGGATATCCCTTCCAGTGTGACTATTAACGAAGCAGTAGAAATTGGAAAAAAATACGGCACCAAGGACTCAGGCTCTTTTATCAACGGTGTTCTGGACCGTATCCGGTCCCTTGAGGGGATTGAATAGACAAATATTTATCCGGAGGTTGTTTTGATCATAAAGAAACTTGAAGTTGGCCCCATCATGGCCAATTGTTTTATTTTAGGATGTGAATCTACGAAAGAAGCAGTGGTTATTGATCCGGGCGATGATGCAGACCGGATACTGATGACCTTAGCCAAATCCGAACTGAAAGTTAAATATCTGATTAACACCCATGGCCATTTTGACCATGTCGGCGCCAATAAGCGGATGAAAGAGGTAACCGGTGCACAGCTTGCCGTCCACCCGGATGACGAGCCCATGTTCAAAGAGCTGTCACGGTCTGCCATTATGTTCGGCTTGTCTGCAGAGAATTCACCGCCGGCAGATATTCATTTGAATGACGGGGATGAGATCTCCTTTGGTCAAATCACATTGAAAGTGCTTCATACTCCAGGCCATTCCAGGGGAGGGATCTGTCTTTATACCAAAGGACACCTCTTTGCCGGGGATACTTTGTTTGCAGGTTCCATCGGCCGGACTGACCTGAACGGCGGGGATTATGATACCCTGATTTCAAGTATCAAGGAAAAACTTCTGGTTCTTGAACCGGAAACCATCGTATATACGGGTCATGGACCTGAAACCACCATAGGCAATGAAAAGAAAAGAAATCCTTTCTTGAGATGAATGGTCTTAAGATGAATGGCGGGAAGATGGATGAATGGTTGCAGCATCTTCCCTGTATTAAAGAGGTTTACCAGGAGACAATAACGCTTGACCGGCCATTTCCCGAGATAGCTGCATTGTTTGCAAATGATGCCGGGACCGTCCTCCTGTTATCCGGATCAAATCAGGATTGCTCACAATTTCATATCCTTGCCGTCAGACCCTGGTTTGAAATCCGGACCTGGAAAAATACGGCATTGTTAAAATGCCTGGATGAAGAAATTCATTTTGAAATAGACCCTTTCAAGGCTATCCAGGCCATTCTGAATCAATTTCGATTACCCTTATTTCCCAAAGGCATCCCGGTCTCTTCCGGTCTTTTTGGATATTTTTCCTATGACTTAAAAGACCGGATTGAAAATCTTCCGCGAACCGCCATGGAGACCCATCTTCCGGATCTTATCTTGTATGCGCCTTCCCTTCTTCTGATCCAGGAAAAAAAATCCGGAACGGCAAGGCTTTGCATCCCTGTCCTCTTCCACCCGGATGACTTGGAAAAAGACAGGAACAGGGTTCACAAGATAAAGGACTTTTTTTTTCATAAGTTAAAAACCAAGGCCTCCCCAAGGACCTTTTCCATAGAAGGCCATGGCTTTAAATCAAGTTTTACCAAAGATGAATATATTTCTTCAGTAAAAAAAATAATTGATTATCTGAAAGCCGGAGATATTTATCAGGCCAATCTTTCCCAACGTTTTGAAGCCGTTTTTTCCGGGGATGGGTACGCATTGTTCCAGGATTTATTTAAACGAAATCCTGCTTCATTTTTTGCCTATATCCATGCCGGGGATCATACCATTGTCTCGACCTCTCCGGAAAGGTTCATCAAGCAGACCGGCCGGCATGTTGAAACAAGACCCATTAAAGGAACCATTGCCAGGGGGAAGACAGAAAAAGAGGATCAAGAAAACGGGATCAGATTGTGTGAAAGCAGAAAAGACGATGCCGAGCTGACCATGATTGTGGATCTGATGAGAAACGATCTGTCCCGGGTCACCTGCCACGGGTCTGTTGTTGTTAGGGAGCATAAGCGCCTTGAACCCTATGAAAATGTGTTTCATCTTGTGTCTGTTGTGGAAGGAGAGCTTGAAAAGGACAAAACATCCATTGATCTCATCCAGGCCACATTTCCCGGGGGGTCCATTACCGGATGCCCCAAAATCCGTTCAATGGAAATTATTGACGAGCTTGAGCCTTTGAGGCGTCATGTTTATACCGGGTCCATCGGGTATATCAGCTTTCATGACACCATGGATCTTTCCATTGCCATCCGGACCGCTGTTATTTCCGGCAACCGGATCAATTTCTCCGTGGGCGGAGGGATTGTCTATGATTCGGATCCTGAGAAAGAATTTCAGGAAACCCTTGATAAGGGGAAAACACTCATGGAATCTTTGGCTGCAACTTCAAAAATACAAAGGGCAACAAAAGCCAAAGCCTGGGTGGATGGAAAGCTCATTGACCGGGAAAATGCGTCCATTTCTGCTTTAAGCCTTGGTTTTCAATATGGGGCCGGTCTTTTTGAGACCCTGCGCGCGGACAAGGGAATTATTTTCCGGATAGACAAACATATTTCCCGCCTCAACAGGTCCTGGGAAACCCTTTTTTCCGAGCCGGCACCGGATATTACCTGGAAGGATGTGGTCCATCTTCTGATAAAGGAAAATCATCTTATGGAAAAGCGGGTTGCTGTTAAGCTGATGATGGCCAGAGATGAGCAGGAAAACGGGAAAAAAGTGTTTCTGGCCGCTTTTGCAGGGGAATACCGGCACAGGCTCGAAACCCTTGAAAAAGACGGTTTGGATCTTGTCACATATCCATATCACCGGCAGTCTCCCCTGGCTGATCATAAAACCCTGAACTATTTTTATTATTTTCAGGCAGGGCAATATGCAAGATCGCATCAGGCAGATGAAGCCGTCATACTGAACCCTGACGGCAGTGTTTCCGAAACAAACACAGCTTCTATATTTGCCGTTGATAAGAAGACGGTTATCATTCCAGAGTCCCGGCATTCTCTGGCCGGAGTGACCTTAAACTCTGTATTGACGATGTTGTCGGATAAGGGGTATGATGTTAAGCAAAAAAAGATGGGCTGTGAAGAATTTTATTCATATCCCACTATTATCCTTGCCAACGCACTGATGGGTGCTGTTAAGGTTTTGAGCGTGGATGGAAAAAGAAAAGAGCAGGAAAAAGGGATATGTCCCATGATAAATGAATATCTTTTCAGGTTAGGATAAACAAATTACAGATGATAAATATTTCAAAAATCAAGGCAGTGGTATTTGACTGTGACGGTGTCATGTTTGATACTGCCCTTGCAAACCGAAAGTATTATGATGAAGTACTGACGGTTTTTAATAAGCCGGTGCTGACTGAGGAGCAGTTTATTAATGTTCATATGATGACCGTAAAGGAAGCCATTGAATATCTTTTTTCGGAAATGGAAGACCTTTCAGGGGTTTATAAATGTCTCAGCCATATCGGCTACCATAAATTCATAGATTATATGGTCGTGGAAGAAGGTCTTAATGAGCTTCTCATTCGACTGAAAAAAAGGGGGTATATCCGGGGAATCGCTACCAACAGGACCAATACCATGGAAAAGGTGCTGGAAGATTTTCATCTTCAGGAATATTTTGAAATGGTGGTCACTGCGGCAATGGTTAAGAATCCAAAACCTGATCCGGAGCAATTACTGCTGATAATGGCCAAATACCGGTTGAAACCTGATGAAATACTTTTTATCGGTGATTCCGAATATGACAGACAGGCTGCGCTCAGTGCAAAAGTATGGTTTGCAGCATTTAAAAATTCAGGGTTAAAGGCAGATGTAAATGTGGTGTCCATGGATGAAATTGCCGGGATTTTACAGTTAAATTAATAAAAATCTTGACAAAATTCTCAATCATCATTAAATCTTACAGAATTTTATTGGTTAAAATACATGATAAATGTTGGGTAAACATTTATTAAAGGTGAAACATAAACAAGGAGAATAGTGAATATGTCTAAATTAGTAGCACCTCATGGTGGAAAAGGACTTGTAATTTGTAAACTCGAAGGCGCAGCTCATGATGCAGAACTGAAAAAAGCAGCCGGTCTCAAGAAAATAGAGATTTCTTCCCAGGTTAAGGGTGATTTGATCATGCTCGGTATCGGTGGATTCAGCCCGCTCAATGGATTCATGACCAAAGCGGACTGGAAAGGCGTTTGCGCAGATTTCCTCCTGGCTGACGGTACCTTCTGGCCCGTTCCTGTTATGCTTGATGCCTCAAAAGCCGAAGCAGATGCAATAAAAGTCGGTGATGAAATTGCCCTTGAAAGAAAGGGTGAAATCTATGCCACCATGAAAATAACAGAAAAATTTGCAATGACCGAAGACGAGAAAAAATGGGAATGTGAAAAAGTCTATAAAGGTCATGGCGAAGAATCAAAAGATGATGTTTTCTTTGAAAAAGCAATGAAAGATCATCCTGGCGTCCAGATGGTTATGGCCAGAAAAGAATTCTGCCTTGCCGGTCCTGTTAAAGTGCTTTCCGAAGGTGAATTCCCTGAAAAATTCAAAGGTGTTTACCTGACCCCGGCTGAAACCCGCGCTGTCTTTGATGAAAGAGGATGGGCCAATGTTGCGGCTCTTCAGCTCAGAAACCCCATGCACAGATCCCATGAGATTCTTGCCAAGATCGCCATTGATGTATGTGACGGCGTTTTGATCCATTCTCTCATCGGTAACCTGAAACCTGGTGATATCCCAGCAGACGTTCGTATTGAATGTATTGATACCCTGATCAAGGGCTATTTCGTTCCTGCAAATATTCTCAATGCCGGATATCCTCTTGACATGAGATATGCCGGTCCGAGAGAAGCTCTTCTTCACGCGACCTTCCGTCAGAACTATGGTGTTAACAAGATGATCATCGGTCGTGACCATGCAGGCGTTGGTGACTTCTACACTCTGTTTGAAGCCCAGGAAATCTTTGACACGATTCCGACTCCGGCAGCACCGGGCAAAGCATTGCTTTGTGCACCTTTGAAAATTGACTGGACCTTCTACTGCTTTAAATGTGACGGCATGGCTTCCTTAAGAACCTGCCCCCACAACAAAGAAGACAGAGTCGTCCTTTCCGGAACCAAACTGCGCCATGCACTTTCCAACAACCAGCCGGTTGTGGATCATTTCGGCCGCGAAGAAGTTCTGGTCATCCTGAGGAAATACTATGCATCTCTGACTGAAAAAGTTGAAGTTAAGCTCCAGAGCCATGCAGAAGGAACCAAGATGTAATATCGTATTGTAAAAGATAACGATATCTTATAGATACAGCAAAGCAAGGGGCTGTCCGCTGACTCAGCAGACAGCCCTTTTCATATTTGTCAGGAGATTATTTCTATTGATATATATAGAAAATGTTCCAGAAGGGGTGATTGCCATTTCTGTGAATGGGTAATCATGAGCACCGAGGTTTCGGTATCTGTCAGATCCCAGTCAAGCCTTGCAAATTCACCTGTCTGAAGTTCATTGCGGATTGATATTTCAGGACACAGGGTGATACCCACTCCCATCTTCATACAGGCTTTCATACTGTTAATACTTGAAAATTCGAGAATCACGGGATTGATATTTAATTTTTCGAGCGACCGCTCAAACGCACGTCTATAACTTCAGTCGGTTTTGGGTAAAAGAAGGGTTTGCCCATTTATAATGTCCAGAGATGCTGTTTTGCTCTGAGCCATGGGGTGAGATGAACCGGCCGCCAGGACAAGCGTCTCAGTTTTTAGCAGACGGACATTGACATCTTTCAAATAAATTGAATCCGTCATTAAAAAAGCAAGATCGATCCGCCCTGAATTCAATTCTTCCCGAAGCTGTCTGTCGGTGCAGTTCATAAAGGTCAGCTTTACTTTTGGGTGGGTTTTATGGAAACGAGCTGTAATTTCTGGCATATATACACTGGCAAGGGTTTCCGGAACCCGGATCGTAAGAGTTCCCTCTGAATAGCCGCTGCCGGATATTTCCGATCGAATTTCATGGGTCATTTCTTCAATGCGCCGGGCATATTCATATAATTTTTGTCCAGACTGGGTTAGTACGACACGTCTTCCAATCCGGTCGAATAATTTTGTATTCAGTTCATCCTCAAGTATCTTGATCTGGGCGGAAACAGAGGATTGTGCCATAAAAAGCTTTTCCGCGGTTTTTGTAAAACTTAAATGATCTGCAACCGCTCTGAACGTTATCAGTTGCCTGAATTCCATATTCTCTCCTTTATCGGCTGTAGCGATGGTAATAATCGATATAAATCGTTGGACACGATTTTATTTTTAGTCTAATCGAATATTCAGATGTTAACAAGCCAATTGAGGAGGCAAAATGATGATAAATAAAAAATCAATCAGCGAGAAAGCAGGATATTATTTTGAGAACGGGTACCATTGTGCGGAAGCCATTGTTGCTGCCGTGCTTGAAGGGATGGATAAAGACGCTCCAAAAGCGGTGGCTCATGCTACAGCATTTGGCGGTGGTATGGGGCGGACATTTCAAGAGGCTTGTGGTGCCCTTTCCGGTTGCCTGATAGCCATTGGCCATTTTCACGGCAGGAATATTCCCGGGCAATCCTGGGATGTCCCTGCTCAATTGGCAGCCAATATCCGACAGACTTTTCTGGATCGGTTTGAGACAACTTCTTGCATAAAACTCCGGGAGCGGTTTGGTGAAGAAATGCAGCACAAAGAATGCTGCCATATCGTTAAAACCCTTGCAGCAGACCTGGTGGATCTGCTGCAAAAAGACCTTGCTCAATCATGAACATTTCTGGTTCAGTTTAAAAGATTCATTAAAGATATCCAGGAGCTTTATATTCTGCTTGGCCATCATGACGCTGTTCCCGCTGATGGCATAAAACAGAATACTCAGCCGGGTTTTTGAAGAATCATCCCGGATGCGTTTGATCTGGTTTTCATTATAATCATCCACCAGTTCTCTCAGATAATGGTATTGTCCGACAGCATCCTGGCAGTCAATGATTTTTTTATCCCTGAATGCGGTTTCAACAAGAAAGATAATGTTTAAAAAAACTTTTTTTATTTCTTTTAATTCAGTGATCTGGGCATCCAGAAGTCCTGTATGACGGTTGCTCACATGCATACTGGACCGGATGACCGTGTCCCTGTGGCCGTCGGACAGTTTTTGGAGCCTTCTGATGATCTGGTAATAATTATAAGAAATTTCATGATCTTCCTTGGAAAGCAAGCGCAATACCTTAAAAATATTGGCCATGATAATATTGACGCTGTTTTGGAAATGTTTAACACGTACCCTTTCCTGCCTCAGGGTCACAAGGTTTCCCTTGAAAAGCGAGTCAAAGGCAATATCAAGGGATTCGCGGATACCCTTTAAAAGAAAGGCCAGATGATCAAATGTCTGGGAAACTGCTTCCTGGAGATTATCAATTTTGTCCAGGTTGTAAATGGTCATTTCATCCTTGATTTTTACCTGGGCCTTATGCTTATGGTGATTTGTCCAGATTATATACCCTGAAATAATCATTGAAATGATAAGCCCCGGGATTTTAAAATAAAAAAGGATACAGGCAAAGATAAAAGATACGGCAAATGCAATGAAAGCTGTTAGAAACCATCCGCCAATCACGGTCAGAACTCCGGTTACTCTGAACACGGCACTTTCTCTTCCCCAGGCCTGGTCTGAAAAACTGGAACCCATGGCCACCATAAAAGTCACATAGGTGGTTGATAAGGGCAGTTTCTGCGATGTACCGAATGAAACAACCGCAGTTGCCACCATCAGATTTACCGATGCCCGGATAAGGTCAAAGGCTGGTTTTTCAGCATGGTTGTTTTTTGAATTTTCAGGTAAAACAGGCTTCATTCTGTTTCCAACAGCATTTTGAAGGGTTTTAGGGGTAATGTTTTTGATTGAGCTGAACAGAGAATCAAACAGGTTGACAATTTTCCTGGACAGCCAGATGGATTCATATTTTTCTATTCCCTCATCCTGCTGACCGAGACGAATTTCGGTTTCCGTGACGGTCCTGGCTTTTTTAGACAGCCAGAGGGCTGATACCATGATACCGCCTGCCAGAATCATGATAGATGTTGGGGTGTGAATTTTTTTACTCAGGGCCGTCATCAGGATATTCATAGGGTCATTTGAAGAAGCAGCGCTTTGGAACGCGTTGAGGCCTGCCAGAGGGACACCGATAAAATTTACCAGGTCATTGGCCGCAAAGGCCATGGCCAGTGCAAATGTTCCGATGAGTACGATGGGTTTTAAGATATTGATTTTAAAACAGGTAAGCATCACCTGGAATAGAATAACGGTAACAATAAAGATGCAGGTCATGAGCAACGATGAATTGGCTTTTATCCAGGATGCAGTCTCTTCGCTCATGAAGGTTGTTCCGCCGGCACCTTGTACAAGGATGAAATAGGTAATGATCATCATGGATACCCCGCCCCAGAGAGCACCGTATCTTCTGAGTTTTTTCTGATAATCGAAAGTGAAAAGCATCCGGGATAAGGACTGCATCAAAGCCCCTGAGAAAAAAGCGACCACAATGGAGAGAAGAATGCTGCCGATAATCGCCATGGCTTTTGCTGTATTGATATAGTCCCACAGGGCCATGGTGGCGCCTGTTTCCGATGCGATCTTGATTGCAGCCAGGGCAACTGCCGCTCCCAGCAGGTCGAACACTATGGATACGGTGGTGGAAGTCGGTAATCCATAGGTGTTGAAAAGATCAAGCAAGAGGACGTCTGTAATCATGACGGCAAGAAAGATAGTGAGAAGTTCGGGCATGGTAAAAAACTGAGGATGAAAAATTCCTTTTCTGGCCACTTCCATCATACCGCCTGAAAAAGTAACACCTGCCAGTATGCCCAGGCTTGCAACGATCATAATAATAATAAATGGTGCAGCCTTTGATCCGATGGCTGAATTTAAAAAGTTCACTGCATCATTTGCAACGCCTACAATGAGGTCAAAGACGGCAAATAATATCAGCAACCCGACAATTACATAGCACAGTTGAAATGTCATAATTATTTTTCTTTTAAATATTTATTTTGTCGGCTTATTTAGACTATTTCGCTTAATCATACAACTATTTGTGATTGTTTTAATGCAATCCTAACAATAGGGTGGGATATTTTAACATAAAAGTTTCAGGATCTTTTCATAAACCTGCTTTTTGTGAAACCCGGTTTTTTTTGCAATCTGCCTTGCTAATTCAGATGTGCCAAGATCAGTTGATGCAAGCGTTTCCCGGATGATTTTTTCAAGTACATTCTCATCCATGATCGTATCTTCTGACCCGCATCCCTGCACAAAGAGGCAACATTCTCCTTTTATGATTTCTTTTTCATTCAAGGCCCTGAGGATTTCTGAAAGGTTTCCCCGGCTATATTCTTCATGGAGTTTGGTAATTTCCCTTGCCATGCAGGCCTGCCGGTCTCCGAAAACCCTGATCATGGTCCCAATAAGAATTTTTATCCGTCTGGGAGATTCATAAAAAATAAGGGTGGGTTTCTGATTTTTTAAAAGTTCAAGGGTCTGTTGAAGCTTCTGAGTTTTTTTAGGGAGAAACCCTGAAAAATGAAAAGCATCTGTTGGAAGCCCGGACACACTTAATCCTGCAATGGCAGCACAGCAGCCGGGAATGGGGATAACCCGGATATTTTCTTTTGAAACACTCCGGATCAGGTTGTATCCAGGGTCGGAAATGGTAGGTGTTCCGGCATCGGAAATCAGGGCAATATTAAGACCGTTTTTTAAATGGGAGATGAACAAGGGCGTTTTATCCGCTTCATTGTACTCATGGCATGAGATAAGCCGGGTCTCAACCCCATAATGGTTCAGAAGTATTTTTGAATGCCGGGTGTCTTCTGCAGCAATCAGATCCACTTGCTTTAAGACGTTAACGGCCCGATAGGTCATATCTTCAAGATTCCCTATGGGGGTAGCCACCACATATAAGGTACCGTATAAGGAAGGGATTTTTATATTATCGGGTCTGGAAGGCATTTTTAATCAAATTGAATTCGAGTCTGCCGTCTTTTTCAAGGACTTCGATAACATCAAACCGGATTTTTGATTCCATCAGCCTGTTTTTTTTCAGATAAAAAGTGGCACCCAGGATAATTTTATTCTGTTTCGAAACTGTCACCGATTCCTTCGGAAATCCTTTATTGATATTGCGGCGAGTTTTCACTTCCACAAAACAGAGGGTTTCATGATCCTTTGCAATAATATCGATTTCTGCCGCCCTGGTCTGGAAATTGGTTTCCAGAATATTAAACCCATTGGCTTGAAGAAAGCCTATGGCTGCGGATTCTCCTTTTTGCCCAAAGGCTTTCCGGTTATCAGGCATGAAGATCCTCTTTTACCCCTCTGAAGGTCAAGCGGTGAACCGGGCAGGGGCCGTGTTTTGATATGGCCTCTTTATGGGCTTTTGTCGGATACCCTTTATGGCGGATAAAATCATAGATCGGATAAATCTCATGGAGTTCTTTCATGATGGCATCCCTTGTCACCTTTGCAATGATGGATGCTGCAGCAATCGAAATACTTTTTGAATCTCCTTTGATAATGGCAGACTGACGGATCTCAATATCCAGGGTGAACTTGCCGTCTATCAGGAGAAAGTCCGGAACAGGGGAGCCCGGGAGAACTGAAAGATTCTCTACTGCTCGCTTCATGGAAAGAAGGGAGGCCTTTAGAATATTGATCGCATCAATTTCATGGTGTGTGGCAATGCCGGTAGAAACAGCAATTGCTTTTTCCATGATCCTTGGAAAAAGCGCATCACGTTTTTTTTCAGAGAGTTTTTTGGAATCGTTGATCCCTTCACAAAAGAAATCATGGGGAAGGATGACGGCAGCAGACACGACAGGGCCGGCAAGGGGTCCCCTGCCGGCCTCGTCAATACCTGCAATCATGTTATACCCTAAGGCCTTTGCATTGTGCTCAAATTGCCACATCAGCAGAATCAGTAAGGTTTCGGTTTCATCAGGAAGGCCGTTTTTCTTTAATCCTGGCTGCCTTGCCCCGAAGATTTCTAAGATAGTAAAGCTTGGATCTTCTGACTTTACCTTTTGTGATAACTTCTATTTTATCAATGGATGGTGAATAAAGGGGAAATATTCTTTCAACACCCACACCGCTTGATATTTTTCTAACGGTAAAACGGGCACTTGAAAAACCCCCGGTTTTTTTGATCACAACACCCTGGAACACCTGGATGCGTTCTTTTTCACCCTCACTGATTTTTACATGGACATTGATGGTATCTCCTGAGTTAAAATCCGGGATATCAAGGCGCATCTGTTCTCTTTCCAATTTTTCGATTACATTTTTCATTTATTTCTCCTAGTATCTTTCCTTTTGGCAAATAGGGATAAAGGTCTTATCTGCCGTTTGTAATCCGGTCTAAATATATTGATACGGCAGATCTGACAGAAAGATGATTATAATCCGCTTTGCCGGAAATAGGTTCCAGAGCATAATCACAGGTATCAATCAGTTCATCTGCCAATCCCCAGGCCGTTCCAAAAATAAGGGCATGGGAAACTCTATTCTCAAGCTTCTGCCGCAGCATTTCAGTCGTTATTGAACCGGGAACGGGTGCTGCACTTGTGGCAATGGTCACAACCGGTTCCATCCTTTCCTGTTTTATTCCGCTGATAGCATCCTCAAAGGTGCGGGTCACACGGATCAGTTCCAGAGCACTTTTCCTGAACGGGTTCAGTTTGCCGCCCACCCCCTTTATCCAGTGATCAATTACCTGGCAGGCAAGGGTTTCCTGATCTTCAAAGGGAGTAACCACATAAAATCCTTTGACACCAAAGGTAATGGATGCCCTTGCAATATCATGCAGATCAATGGTGGTCAAAGCCGATCCAATAGGCAATCCTTTTTTGCTTTTTACAGGAAAATGGATCAGCACCACATAAAGATTATTCTCGGGCAAGGGTCTCAAGCTCCCGGCACCATTGGCGGACAATTTTTTTTTCTTCAGCATTCAGTACTGTTTTTTCAAACAGATCAGGCCGTTTCAAAAAGGTCCGCTGAAGAGAGGATTTCTTTCTCCACTGCCTTATCTTTTCATGATTCCCGGACAACAGGATATCCGGAATCTTTTGCCCCTCAAATTCTTCCGGTCTTGTATAGTGTGCATACTCCAGCCGGTCATCCATAAACGAATCCGACCGGAAAGACTCCTCACTGCCAAGAACCCCGGGGATCAACCGGGCAATGGTATCAATCATTACCATTGCTCCAAGTTCTCCGCCTGTCATGACATAATCTCCAATGGAAATTTCTTCATCCACCAGAAGGCTGTACACCCGTTCATCAATGCCTTCGTATCTGCCGCAGATCAGAATAAGCCCCTGTTGGAGTCCGGCCAGTTGAAGGGCCTTTTCCTGGTTGAACTTATTTCCCTGCGGGGTTAACAATATAACCTTTGATTCAGGTGCCCGGCTCTTTGCACATAACACAGCGGCATTTAAAGGTTCCGGTTTCATTACCATGCCGCTGCCGCCGCCATAGGGTCTGTCATCAACCGTGTTATGGCGGTCTGTTGAAAAGTCCCTGATATTGATGCAATGCCCTGTGATCAGATTGTTTTCGATCCCCCTGGAAATCATTCCGTTCTGAAAAAAAGCATTGATCAGCTCTGGAAACAGGCTCAACACCATAAAGTCCATCAATAATCCTCAGGCAAGGTGGTTTTTACTGTATGGCAGTTCATATCCACGGATTCAACAAAATATTTGTGCATGGGCACAAGGGTTTCCCTTTCACTGTCTGTTACCACCAGGACATCATTTGCACCGGTCTGGAATATATGAGTAATTTTTCCCAGATACCCTTTTAAGTGGTCAACCACATCAAGACCCATCAGATCCTGCCAATACCAAGTATCCTTTTCCGGCTCCGGCAGCTGATCCCTGTCTACCAGGATTTCTTTTCCAACAAGATTTTCGGCCTGGTCCCGGCTTTCAATCCCCTCAAGGGTGAGTAATACCCCATGTTTATGTGGGGAGGAATGAAGGATGAGATAGGACTTGCCTGCCTCTCCATCGCTTCTTGCAACTATGATTCTGCCTTTTTTGAATGTATCAACAGATTCTGCAAAAGATGCAACCTTGAGTATACCGTTGAGACCATGAACCCCGGTTACCTTGCCTATGGTAAACGAAGCAGTGTTGTCCATCATTTATTCAATAATTTCAAGAACCGTGCGTCTTTTAAGTTTTGTGGATGCTGCACTTAAAATCGTTCTCATGGCTCGCGCCGATCTTCCCTGTTTTCCGATCACCTTCCCGAGATCCTCTTTTGCTACCTTAAGTTCCAGAACTGAAGTCTGATCACCCACGACTTCCGATACCTGAACCAGATCAGGACTGTCTACCAATGCTTTTGCAATGTATTCTATCAGCTCTTTCATATCAAAATCTCCTATTAATGGGGTAGTGAGAATACAAAAGGCGGCATACTAAAGGGCTTTTTACGCTTCGGCTTGACTGATGCCCTGCCGTTTTAATATGCTCCGGACAGTTGTGGATGGGATTGCACCTTCGCCCAGCCAGTATTTCACTCTTTCCTCTTTCAGCGTAACGGCAGCCGGGTTCATCATGGGATTGTAGGTGCCCAGAAGCTCCATAAATCTGCCGTCTCTCGGACATTCGATATCCGCAGCCACTATTCTGTAAAAAGGTCTTTTCCGTGTTCCTTTTCGGGTCAATCTGATTCTAACAGCCATATTCTTTTTTTTCTCCTTAAAACGGCAGCATGTTTTTTAATGACCGCATACCGCCTTTATTAAATTGCTTTATCATTTTCATGGATTGAGAATAACTCTTCAGGAGTTTATTGATATCCTGAACCGTGGTTCCGCTTCCGTTTGCAATCCTGATTTTTCTCGACCCCTTGATAATACCGTACTCACGTCTTTCCAAAGGTGTCATTGAATTGATCATAGCTTCAATTTTAACAAACTCTTTGTCATCAATATTCAGATCTTTCAATCCTTTTTTATTCACGCCCGGCAGCATCCCCAAAAGATCTTTAACGGATCCCATTTTCCGGACCATTTTCATCTGATTCCTGAAATCTTCCAGGGTAAAGGCATTTTTCCTTAATTTTTTTTCAATCTCCCCGGCTTCCTTCTGGTCAAACGCTTCCTGCGCCTTTTCAATAAAAGACAGGGTGTCTCCCATACCGAGAATCCGGGATGCCATCCGGGCCGGGTGAAAAGGCTCAAGGGCCGTTAATTTTTCTCCCACACCGATGAATTTCAACGGTTTTCCGGTAACTGCCTTTATGGATAAGGCAGCGCCACCCCGGGCATCACCATCCATTTTTGTCAGGACAATGCCATTCAGATCCAGGGCCGTGTCAAAGGAGCCTGCTATATTCACGGCATCCTGTCCTGTCATGGCATCGGCCACCAGAAGGATTTCTGTCGGGTTGACCCCTTTTTTAATGGTCTTGAGTTCAGCCATTAATGTTTCATCCAGGTGCAGTCTTCCTGCCGTATCCAGGATCAGGGTGTCACACCCTTCTGCCCTGGCGGCCAGGATTGCGTCCTGGCAGATTTTTAAAGGAAGCATATCGGTTGTTGACTGAAAAACAGGAATATCCAGTTGCTTTCCGATCTTTTTGAGCTGGTCAATGGCTGCCGGACGGTAAACATCCACCGGCACCAGAAAAGGCTTTTTATCCATTTTTCTGAGATAAAAAGCAAGCTTTCCCGCTGTTGTGGTTTTGCCAGAGCCCTGAAGTCCCACAAGCATAACGGAATTAAGGGTCTTCCCATCAAGGTTCAGACCTTGATGGGAAGACCCCATCATCCTTGTAAATTCATCATTTACAATTTTTATAACCTGCTGGCCGGGTGTAAGACTTTGCATCACTTCCTGGCCCAAAGCCCGTTCTTTTATGTCTGCAATAACCTGTTTTGTGACTTTATAATTGACATCTGCCTCAAGCAATGCCATACGGACCTGCTTAAGACCATCTTCAATGTTCTTTTCATTCAGGGTACCATGACCTTTCAGCTTTTTAAAGACCGAGTCAAGTCTGTCGCTCAAACTTTCAAACATAAAAAAAATCAACCTTCAAAAATCAAATCAAATCAAATCGTTGAAATTAGTATAGATTCCGTGTTATGTCAAGAAAATAATAAAATTTGAACTGATATGAATATATGAAAAACTTACTTGATTTTACACGGCAGGAGATTTCTGTCTGGCTTGAAGAGCAAGGTATCCAGCCGTTCAGAGCAGGCCAGATATCTAAGTGGATCCATATCCGGCAGGTGAATGTATTTGAAGAGATGACGGATCTTTCAAAAGAGCTTCGGAAAAAACTTGAAGAGCATTTTTATATCCCGCGGTTGACTGTTGAAAAAAAGATGGTTTCCGCTGATACAACTGAGAAATTTCTGTTCAGGCTTGATGACGGTCTCCATATTGAATCCGTACTGATCCCCGGCAAAGCTCATTTTACCCTGTGTGTATCCTCCCAGGTTGGGTGTGCCCAGAACTGCCGGTTCTGCCTGACGGCCAGGGGCGGGTTTGTAAGGAACCTCACCGTTGCCGAAATGATAGCTCAGATCAGGGATATCCGGTTTTATCTGATGCAAAAATCCATTGATCCCTTAAAACTTTCCAATATTGTTTTTATGGGAATGGGGGAGCCCCTTGCCAATTACCAGAACCTTATAAAAGCCCTGGAAACCATTACCGATAGCGATTATGGATTTAAATTTTCGCCTCGGCATGTCACGGTTTCAACATCCGGCCTGGTCCCGAAGATAACACAACTCGGGCTTGACACCAGCGTAAATCTTGCAGTGTCCCTGAATGCCACAACAGATGAAATGCGATCCGAACTTATGCCCATCAATGATAAATACCCGTTGAAACAATTGCTGGAAACCTGCCGGACATTTACCATGAAGCCGAGAAACAAGATTACCTTTGAATATATTCTAATGAAGGGTGTGAATGATTCCAAGGAAGATGCCTTGAGGCTCGCTAAGCTTCTTTCACCCATTAAATCAAAGATTAATCTGATCCCGTTTAATGAGTATGAAGAGAGTAATTTTAAGCAGCCATCCCAGAAAACCATCAGTGATTTTCTTCAGGTTTTGCTTGACAGGAATTTTACAGCCATTATCAGGAAAAGCAAGGGAGATGATATCCTGGCTGCATGCGGGCAACTGAAAGCAAAATTGATTTCTTAAATATGGTATTGAATCTTTAAGGATTTGATTTATAATATGTGGTGTAATCAACGATATGACAATGTTATAAATTATGACTAAAATATCCTTTACCAATAACCCTTATTAATGATCGGAAGAAAACATGTCAAATATCACATTAGATAAAAAAAGAATATTGATTGTTGATGATGAACCCGATGTCCTTGATTCCCTAGAAGAATTGCTGAATATGTGTGCAACCGTCAGGGCTCAGAATTTTGAAGAAGCCAATCATCTGTTGGAAACAGAAAAATTTGATATTGCAATTCTGGACATCATGGGTGTTGATGGTTATCAACTGCTGGAAACCGCCACCAAGAAAAATGTAATTACTGTGATGCTCACTGCCCATGCCTTAAGTCCGGATAATATCAAAAAATCTTATCTTGGCGGAGCCTGTTCCTATATCCCAAAAGAAGAGATGATCAATATAGAAGCTTTTCTCATTGACGTTCTAACAGCCAAGAAAGAAGGAAAAAACCCGTGGACAAGCTGGTATAATAGGCTTGCTTCTTTCTGTGAGGAAAAATTCGGCCCTGAATGGGACAAAGATGAAAAAAAATTCTGGGAAAAGATGATCTATTATTAACCATCTACACACAACCTTGAAATAAAGCGAAAATTCCCTTGTTGAGCTTTTTGACAGGGGAATTTTTTTATATCATGAATTTTTTAAATTGTTCTATCTTTTCTTTACTGACTGTGATTATCCTGCTGCCGCCGTTTTCCATGATACGGATGGGTGCTTCCTCTTCCGGTGATTTGGTATAAGCAGCACAGATAAGCGCTGCTGTTTCGATATTTGCAGGCGATGCAGTGCCGGTTAAGATTACATCAGGTCCCGGTAGTGTATTGTGTTTTAATAAAATATCCGTGTGTTGTTGATAATATTCCATCAGAAATTCATTGTCCTGTTGTGACCGCCCCACAATTACCTTTGTCCTTGAATCCATCCTGAAATGTCTTCCGTATTTTAATAAATAAAGCTCCCGGTTATTAAAAGAAATCTGTACATCCATAAGATCCATCAGTCTTGATGAAAAGATTTTATCCGTCAAAAGACACCCCCCGGCAGGGGAAGGATATTCTTTTATCCCGAATTCCTTTGCCATCCGGAATTGGGTTTTTCTAGACCGTCCTGAAATATCCATGAGGGTTTCCCGGTTTACAAGGCCTTTTTTTTCCATTTCTGTGGCTGGTAATAATTTTGCACTCAGGGGTCTTAAAATTTTCCCTTCAAACCCGGAGTTTTTTTCTACATACCGCAATGAATTTTTATTCTGGGATTTGGGTCGCTGGCCCACGACTTCACCACTGAACAGAAAATCAAATCCTTCATTTTTAAGGACTTCCCCGGCTTTTGAAAACATCAGGGCATGACAATCCATGCATGGATTCATATTTTTCCCAAACCCGGCATTAGGCTTTTTCATCATTTCCATGTAATCATCCGTGATGTTATGGATGAATAGCGGGATACCGGTTTGAAGGGATGCTTTTTTTGCAGATTCGGATGAGAAAAAAGGCGTTTCAAAAGAAATAAGGGTCACTGCTATTCCCTGCTGCTGGAGCAGAAGAGCAGACAACATGCTGTCCAGCCCGCCTGAGCAAAGGCCAAGGCCTTTCACCGGGCTTGAGGTTTTTTCAATCTTCATATATAACCTTTTTATGGCAGTAAATTTATCAAAAATAAAAATAATCCTCCAGACATTAAGGGACAGGTATCCTGTTGTCAAGACCCAGCTTGAGCATGAAACCCCTTTTCAACTGCTGATCGCAACCATTTTATCTGCTCAGTGCACGGATAATCAGGTCAATAAAGTATCTAAAACTCTTTTTCTTGCTTATCCTGATCCAAAAGCCCTGGCTCTTGCACCGTTAAACCGGATAAAAAAAATCATTTATTCCACAGGCTTTTACAATAATAAGGCGAAAAATATCAAGGCTTGTGCACAGGTTTTGATGAATGAATACGAAGGCATTGTACCGGATGAGATGGACAAGCTGGTAAAACTGCCGGGAGTTGGCAGGAAAACAGCCAATGTGGTTCTGTCGGCTGTATTTTGTCATAAAACCATTGTCGTGGATACCCATGTACTCAGGATTTCAAACCGGCTTGGACTGACCGATAAAAAGGATCCTGTCAAAGTCGAATATGAACTGATGGAAATAATACCTGAAAAACACTGGAATGACCTGTCCCTTCAACTGATATATTTTGGAAGGGAAATATGTGATGCAAAAAAACCGCTCTGTCCGGAATGCCCGCTGTTAAAAATCTGCCCTTCAGGGAAGAAGAGCAGATAAGATTTTTTTATCCCTTGAAATTGCTTATAAACTCTAAAAGTCTTTTGCATTCTTTATTGAGCTTTTCAAGCTTTTCTTCAACACTGTTCATATCATTTGATTTTCCCGATGATTCAAGGGCATATGCAGCTTCAGCAGCAGGTTCTGCAGCAAGATATCTTAATGTGCCTTTCAGTTTATGGGCGGAACTGTCCAGTTTCGGACCGTCTTTTTCGATTACTGCATTTCTGATTTCCTCAAAGGCTTCCGGATAATCCTGAACAAAATCTGCAAAACAATCCCTGATAAGTTCCATATCCCCATCCATTATTTCTTTGAGTTCCTCGATATTCACAACATCGTTTTCTGCCGTCATGATTCAATTCCTCCTTTATCTTTTGTTCAAACGAGAATTATGAGTCTTTTTTCTTTTCCCAGAAATCACGGCTTTCTTTTAGGATATCAGTAATATCGTCATCAACAAGATCATCGGTAATGAAGCTGTCCTCTTCGATGCGTGATCCGGTTTCGTTAAGGTCTGTGTCAGGATCAGGGTCTTCAGTCAGCTCTTCTATATCGTCGAGCGTATCAAGGTCATAATCGGAAAGATCAAGATTGTCCACTGTTTTTGTTTTTTCATCCGTATCTATGTCCAATAGACCGGTATCCCCTTTTCCCCTGAGATCTTCAAACAGACTATCCTGGCTGTCAGATTCCGGCGGGATATGGTTTCCCTGCCGGTCAAACATGAGGCTGCCGCGTAAAGCAAGCTCAAAGTCCATCCGAAAGGCAATCCGGTTGTTATGGACGACAATCTCACCTCCCTTTGCTGAAAGAGCTGCCGCAGTCATTTTTTTTAAAATGATTTCCCGGACTGCATCAAGGTCAAGTTCCTCTTTTAGCGATTCAATAAGGTCTTTTTCCCCGTTTTTAATGATACCTGGATCTGTTATTCTCATGGAGGTCCTCCATTTTAAAAATTATTTGTATGCTTCATCTGCAAAGCGTTTTTCAATAAACCGATCAAGATCGATAATCCGTCCGATTTCCATGACATCATGCATATACCGCTGGATTTTATCAAGATCTTCAGCAACCGGATAAAGTCCGTCCCATCGGATGGATTTGGGCTGGGAAAAAACATTCTGAAGCACCTGGGGATTGAGTCCGAGTTTTCCTTCAGGGTCAAGAAAGCTAACTGCAATCCTTGCGGCCCTTATTTTATCGTTTTCAATATATTCGCCGGTTTCTACAAGCAGAGAAACAAACTCCTGAGCAGCCTCAGGGAATTTCTGGATAAAATCCTCCTGCATGGCCACAATGCAGCAGGGATGATTGTCCCAACGGCTGGCCGAATAAAATTCAAGATTGCCGATTTCTGCCACAATAGCTTTTGTAGCAACCGGTTCGGCTACCATAAATCCTGCAACATCTTCATTCTCTTTCATGATTCCAGGCATTTTAATGGGCGGTACGACTTCAAATCGAACATTGATGGCTTTTTTCCCAGGAACCCCGGGTTTCAGACCCAGCTCTTTTAAAAACTGATGGGCCAGCATGTGGTGAACTGACATCTTATGGGGGATATCAACGACTTTATATCTGTAGAAGCTTTGCAGGGAATCAAATCTTGGGTCATAATGCCGGGACCGGATAAAAGTGCTTCCGTTTTTATGGGCAAATAAAACCAGTCTGATGGGGGAGTCATAGGCAAAAAGATCCATGGCAATGGGCGCCAGCACAAATGCGCAGTCGATTTCACCATTTTCAAGCCCTTCCTGGATAGGATTCCATCCTGCTTTCAGGTTTGTAGTCAGGTCAAAATGAACCGGTTCAACATCCCCCTGCTCGATCCTGTGTTTCAGTGCGCCCAGCGCCAGGTGGTCTGTGATCTGGATATGGGCAACATTGAGTTCAACCCGGCCCCCCACGACTTGTCTTTGTTTTTGAACCGGCCCTTTATCCAGGGATTCACCGGCAAAAGCCATTGTTATGGCCTTACTGATCTGGGCCTCATCAAAAGGTTTGGGAACATGACCGCTGCCGCCTGCTTCCATGATAGATATCTGCTGGGCTTTATCAGACTGTGCGGTTGCCATGATAAACGGCAGGGTTTTAAATTCATCCATTTTCCTCAAGGCTTTCAGGAATTCAAGTCCGTCCATCTGTGGCATATTCCAGTCGCTGATGACAAGATCGGGTTTTTCAGCTTTTACTTTTTCAAGTCCGTCTGCGCCATTTACAGCCATAACAAGATTTTCATATCCGGCTTTGTTTAATATCTGTTTGAACATGATGCGCATGGTCCCGGAGTCATCCGCCACAACAATTTTAATGTTAGGATTCACAGCCATAAAAACACTCCTTAAGGTTTTATAAATATGGTATATAGTTTGATTGTAAAAGTTATTCGTTCCATGACCAGCTAAAGGTATGCTGGAGTTTCTGGATGATTCTGTCCAGGGAAAAACCGAGAATACCAATTGCAATGATCATTGCCATGAGTTTGTCATATTCCATTGTATCCCTGGCATCATTGATCAAATATCCAAGCCCGCTTGAAACCCCTAAGAATTCAGCCGGGACAAGCACAATCCATGCAACCCCCAAAGCGAGGCGAAGGCTTGTCAGCATATAAGGCAAAGAAAAAGGGATAATAATCGTTTTTATCAATTGAAAATTATTTGCTCCCTGGTTCAGCGCCATTTTGATCCATTGAGGGTTAATATTCAAAACACCAATGGTTGTATTCAGTATTATAGGGCAAATTGTCGCCATTACAATCAAAAAATATATGGCAGATTCAAAACTTGCAAATAAGAGGATGGCAATAGGCATCCAGGAAAGCGGGCTGATCATTCTCACAAATTGAATCGGGGAGTAGGAAAGTCCCCGGAACATGGGATAAAAACCTACCAGGATGCCGATGGGAACGCCAGTGATTGCGGCAAGGCTTATCCCGATGAGAATCCTTTTGAGGCTTGCAAATACGGATATCCAGAACCTGCTTTCCTGGGCGGCCGTCATCAGTGCCTTGAATGTCGGGCCGGGTGAAAATCCATTAAATTGAGAAAATTCAGGCCTTGTGAAAAAGAAACCTGCAACCATCATCCAGACCAGGGCAAAGGCGGCAAGACCGATCAGTTCATATTTCCAGCCTAGATCGCGATTACCGAAAATTGCATTCAGGCCCACCTGTTTGGGGTCTTTATAGATAAAACGATTAATTGATTTCAACTGTTTCTTCCCTTGTATAGGGTTTTGTAATATCGCAGTTGCAGAATCTTTTCAGACCACCCATTTCATCCAGGGCTTTACTGACATAGGTGTCATCCACCAGATCAGCCGCTGCTTTTCCAGTGTCGAGATCCTTAAGAAATAGGGTGTCTCCTTCCACAAGGGTCTGTTTCATCCGGTCAATGATAAATTGTGTGGCTGATGGAAAAGGAAAGGGCTGAAACCCTATTCTTGCAACATTCCAGTCCGGGTGGACCACCTGATCAGGTTTCGGATTTTCAAATACCCTGGCCAGAACCTCCTTGGGAAAGGGAAGATATCCTTCACCGTCCCGGCTTAAAAGATGGGCTGTTTCACCTGGGTTGCGGATACACCAGTCCTGGGCCCGGACAAGGGCATTCATGGCCTTTTGTACCATGGTTTTATTTTTATTGATAAAATCTTCTTGAGCAACAATGACACAGCAGGGATGATTTTTCCAGATATCACCTGAAAATCTCATGATCCTGGCGTTGAATTTGATCTCAGCCAGGGCATTGAATGGGTCTGCAACAATATATCCGTCGATTTTATTCCCCAGAAGAGCCGTGGGCATGTCCGGCGGGGGAAGAATGAAAAGATTGACCTCATTTTTTTCAAGTTTGGCAGACTGAGGCTGTATGACAGGGGTTAACCCATGGGACCGGATTCCCATTTGGAGGAGCAGGTTATGCATGGAATACCAGTAGGGGACGGCTATTTGTTTGCCGCCAAGATCTTTGAAACTGTAAATATTGGAATCCCCTCTCACTGTAATTGCGCTTCCATTGGTATGATCCCAGGCCAGGACTTTTACTGGGATCTTTTGTTTGTACCTCATCCACATCGGGATGGGAAAGAGCATGTGAGTCAAATTGAATTTTCCGGCCAGGAAAGATTCGCTCAGTATTTCCCAGGATCTTACCATGACCGGTTTCTCAACAATAAGCCCTTCTTCCGAAAAATAGCCAAGACCGTGGGCCACAAGCAGGGGAGTGGCATCTGTAATGGGAAGATAGCCTATCTTCAGGGTCTCGGATGCGGCAAAGGCAGTGACTGCCCGGGGCAGGAAAAGCCCGGAGCAGGTGACGGCAGCGGTTTTCAGAAATTGCCGCCTTGAACTCGGTTGACAGTGACGGTCCATCATAAAAGACTCCTTTTGGCTAAATATGAATTTTTGAAACGGTCCAGTATTTTTGTCCGGATTTCTTTGAATTTCATATTGTTCCGGTCCCTTGGATAGGGTTCCGTGATTTCAAAGATATCCGTTATATTGGCAGGTTCACTTGAAAGGAGGATAATCTTGTTTCCCAGCCGTATGGCCTCGTCAATATCATGGGTGACGAACACGGCGATAAACTGTTCGGAAAGCCACAGATTGACCAGTTCCTCCTGGATATGTGCCTGGGTGAATGTATCCAGGGAGGCAAAGGGCTCATCCAGGAGAAGGATTTCCGGGTGCCCAACCAGGGCTCTTGCCAGACAGGCTCTCTGGGCCATGCCAAGGGACAATTGATTGGGCCGTGCATCGGCAAACCCTGCAATCCCCATTATTTCAAGGAACTGACTGACCCTGTAATCAAGGTTGTCCAAATCACCTCTAAGTTTGCATCCATATGCCACGTTTTCTTTTACCGTCAGCCACGGGATCAGGGTCGGCTGCTGAAACAGCAGGGAGCGTGAGGGGTGCAGACCGCTGATTTCCCTGCCATCAACAAATATTTTCCCTGATGTGGGCTGTTCGAGCCCGGCCAGAAGGTTTAAAAGCGTTGTCTTGCCGCAGCCGGATTCTCCCAGGATAATGACAAAATCACCTGGGTCAATGGAAAAAGAAATCTCCTTTAATACAACATGGTCTGAATTTTTTGATTTCCTGTATATTTTGGAGACCTGTTCAATTTGAATTTTCACTGTTCTTTTTCCCATATTGTATGAATGAAGGTCCTGTCGACCAGACGGTTTACATCAATGGATGAATTCATAATGCCCATGGGGCCGGACAGATAATCCTGAATGATGTTCAGTGCTTCCGGGTCGGGAATCAATAGAGCTTTATCATAGGTCAGATCTGTTTCAAAAAGAATGTGCCGGACAATATCTTTATCCTGCCTTAAAAAAAATTGAGCCAGGGACACGAGTTCGTCATTTTTATTGTCTTCGATAAACTGAGCGGTTTGAATAAATAAAGAAATGATCTCTTTTACAGCTTCAGGATAATTTTCAATCAAAGATGTCTTGAGGATAAACACGGAACCGGGATGATTTTTCCATAAACTGCCGGTGGTGCAGATTCTTGTCACAAGCCCCCTTTTTTCAGCTTCACTGCCAAAGGGTTCTTCAACAGCAAATCCTGCAATATCCCGGTCATCGTCCTCAGCCGCCATTTCACCCATCAGATAAGGCGGGGTAATTTCACGGGCAACATCGGCGGTGGCATTGTCATGGGGTCCTAAACTGAGCCCTGCAGAGGACAAGAACCTGTGGAGAAACATTGTCTGGATGGAAAGTTCTGCCGGAACAAGCACGGTTTTACCTTTAAATTCAGATATGCCTTTGATGCCGGACCGCCTGGTTTTAAAAATGCTGCTTCCGGATCTGTGGGTAAACATCAGCAGCCTTATATCAAGACCTGATGCAAAAAGGTCCATTGCAAGGGGCGCTGTGATGAAAGCACCGTCAATCTCCTGATTTAAAATACTTTCACAAACCTGAGGCCAGGAATTCATGGCAACGGGCGTGAGGGTAGACCAGGCAAGCGTTCTGAATTGTTTTTTTAAATGGAGATCGGCAATACCCAAAATCAGGTGATCAAAAGATTTCAGATGCCCGATGCGAATACTGGGACGACTTATCATGAATACCTCATGATTATGATTTTTCCGGTATTAATACAGTTTTTCATTTGCCGCTTTTCCGAATACCAATTGTTAGCACAACCGCCCGGACTTCGCAAGATTAAAGAAGCCGGGGGCTTCCTGAGATTTCAGGACTTAATGAATCCGACTTGATATGGCAGCCTGAATAAGATAAAACAGGCACATATAAAAAATTAAAAAAATGGAAGATTGAAATGAATCAGGATAGCCGGCCGGTCGTTCAGGATTATTTTTTAAAACCGGGTTTTATTTATCTGCCTGACAGGCCCACAACGATTTCAACCGTACTGGGGTCATCCGTGGCAGTGAGCCTGTATGACAAATCCCTTAAGACCGGGGGGATGAATCATTTTCTGTTTCCTTTTGTCTGCGGAAGGGAAAAAACAACCGCCCTCTACGGCAATGTCGCTGTCCTGACCCTGATCCGGATGATGGCCGATAATGGCTCAAAGCTTTCAGACCTGGAGGCACAGATTTTTGGCGGTGCGTTTAATAAAGAATATTCAAAAAGAAATATTGGTAAAGATAATTTCAAATCCGCCAGGCATATTTTATCCGATAAAAAAATTAAAATTGTTTCAGAAGATGTGGGCGGCGAGCTGGGCCGGAAAATTATATTTAATACGGCAAATTATGAAATCGGGATATTGAAGGTGGGTCACTTGAGAGAATCGGACTGGTATCCATATTCAAATGACCGGTGATCCGGGTTTTATTTTTTCCTTTGTCCGGTTTTTGATGATGATTGAATTAAAAAATAAGAAGGCTATAGGCCATGGGTGTTGAAATAGAAAGAAAATTTCTTTTAAAAGGGGACAGGTGGCGGTCACTCGGGCACCCTGTCCGGTATTGCCAGGGGTATCTGAACCGGTCAAAGGAAAGGACTGTCCGGGTCCGTATGGAAGGTGAAAAAGGATATCTGGCCATCAAGGGCATCAGCAGGGGGGTAAAAAGGATTGAATATGAATATGAGATCCCGGAAGCTGACTGCCGGGCCATGCTCAACGGCCTTGTTGAAAAACCCGTCATTGAAAAGAACAGGACCAGGATCGAATACAAAGGGATGGTGTTTGAAATTGATGAGTTTTTCGGAGAAAACCAGGGATTGATCATTGCTGAAGTGGAGCTTGAGTCTGAAGATCAGACAATCGAACTGCCGGACTGGATAGGCAGAGAAGTCACCCATGATCCCAGGTATTATAATTCCAACCTGGTTCTTTACCCTTATACAAAATGGTCACAAAAATAATATAAAGGCTATCCTGCCGGTCTTAGCCCCTGTTTAAAGCCGGCCTTTCCGGATAATCGCGATCAGAAGCCAGACCCCGAGGAATGCTGCGGCAACAAAGCCTGCGATCCCGATCACCGATACCCCGAAAAGGATGGGCGGGACATTGGAATTGATGACAATGGCAGAGCCAAGAATCAGGGCTGCAATAATGATTGAAAAAGAAATCCGGTTGCTGGTCTGGTCCTGATTGTTCAGCAGTTTATCAAGATTATCGATTTTAATGCTGAAGGAAAGCTTTCCTGATTTTGTAAGACGCA
The DNA here is from genome assembly GCA_001799395.1 of Desulfobacterales bacterium RIFOXYA12_FULL_46_15. GTDB lineage: Bacteria > Desulfobacterota > Desulfobacteria > Desulfobacterales > Desulfobacteraceae > Desulfobacula. The sequence goes on from MGTJ01000037.1 coordinate 28,053, forward strand.
TGATCTCAACCGTATCTCCGGGGAGATTTTGAAGCAGCCGGTAAGATTCCCTTGCAAGATCCATGACGTCTTCTGCAATTTTTGAAGGTTTGAATTTTCTGTATTTTGCAGCCGTCACATAGGGGACGGCATGTGAAATCATGTCAAACCCGGGGTCAAGAAGTCTGGCAACGCCTTCAATGGAAATAAAGGCTTTCATCATCAAAAAGAAATCCGGCGGGATTCTGAGCTTGTGAGACGCGCACAGCTCAAGGAAGTGGTCCAGCATTTTGGCGGTTTTTATATCTTTTAATGCCTTTGACAGGTACAGGGATACAAAAAGGGATATATCTTTTTCAAGCCGTAACAGATCCGGCCGGATTTCATATTCCGTGAGTTCACACAGGAGCCTGGCCGTAAGTTTGTTGTTATTGACGGCAATACTGTGGATGAGATCCACAAAAATTTCCCGGGTGGTTTTGTCCACAAATCCGGTCATGCCGAAATCCACAGGACAGATCCGGTTTTTCTCCAGGACAAAGATATTGCCCGGATGAGGATCGGCGTGAAAAAATCCGTGTTCAAACACCTGTTTCATGATGAAATCGGCGCCTCTCCGGGTAATCAGTTTCCTGTCAAGCCCGGCAGCATCTATGGCGGTTAAATCATCGGCTTTGATACCGTTAATATATTCCATGGTTAAGACCCGCTCACCGGATTCCGGGGTAAAGACTTTTGGGATATGGATGGTCCGGTCATCTTTAAACTGTTCGGCCATCCTCTCCATATTGGAAGCTTCAATGGAATAATCCAGTTCTTTTTCCAGGGTTTTTGCAAATTCTTCCACGATCCGGACCGGGTTGAAGACCGCCACCTCTTCAATATTGTTCTCCACGATGGAAGCTAAGTGATGAATGATTTCAAGATCAATTTCAATGGTCTTTTTTATCCCGGGCCGCTGGATTTTGACGGCTACCGGGTCGTTATGATTGATCCTTGCCCGGTGAACCTGGCCGATGGAAGCGCTGGCAAAAGGCTTTTCTTCCATAGAGGTGAAAACCTGATCCCAGGGCAGCCCGAATTGTGATGCAATAATGGTTTTGACATGTTCAAAATCAAAGGGGGGGACATGGTCCTGGAGTTTTGCAAACTCGTTGAGGAGATCCACCGGGATCAGGTCGGGCCGGGAAGACAGAACCTGGCCCATCTTGATAAAGGTGGGGCCGAGTTCTTCCAGCGCCATTCTGATCCTCTGGCTTTTGGACAGCTTTTCAACCTTTTCATGCCGCGTGACAAAAGGGGTGAGCTGAAGACCTGATTCAATATACCGGTCAATATGCATGGCATGGATAATATTTTCAAATCCGTATTTCAGGATGACGCCGAGGATCTGCTGGTACCTCAGCAGATGACGGTACCGTTTGCTTACCCGGCCAATGGTTTTAATGCTCAGCATAACCGGTCATCAGATGTTTATTCATCGGTCAGCTTTTTGGTCAGCGCATCAATCCGGTCATTAAGGGCTTTGATATCGGATTTGGAGGGAAGATCCAGTTTTGTCAGGATTTTTTCAATAGCAGCCTCCACTTTTTTATCAAACCCTTCCCTGGCCTCTTCATATTTTCCTTCGCATTCTTTGAGAAAATCCCTGGCTTCATCCTGGCTCATCCTGGATTTTTCGGCAAATTCCTTTGCCAGGTCCGTCAGTTCGCTTTTTGATCTCAAGGCCAGGCCCACACCGGTCAACAGGGTTTTTTTAAGATATTCAAACATGGTTCCTCCGTTTATTTTGATCCGAATGAGACATCCAGGATATCTTCCACACTGGTATCCCCTTCAAGGATGGCATCCATTTTACCATAAGTGGAAGGCAAAAGGGTATGGATAAAAAATCCGGCAGATTCAATCTGCCCTGCATAGAACGCGGCGTTTTTATTATTTTCAGCAGCCTTGCGGACAGCATCTTTGTTAAGGCTTCCCGCTTTTTCAAAAAGCCTGGGTGCGGCAATGGACGCCCGCCACAGGTGCATCCAGGCAAAGGTGACGTCTCCTGTGACTTCAAGAAAAGGATGGGCAAAGGCATAAGCATTTAATACCTTTTCCGATCTTGCCCGCCGGCCGATTTCCTTTGCCAGTGCTTCAAACCTTGATACGGCATGGGTCACTTTTTCAACCAGTCTCTGGATCCCGTCGATTTTTTTTGCCTCTTCAATGGTTTTTTTCATCTGGTCAAGAAAATAATTAAAACTTTCCCCCTTGTTCATGGACAGTTTCCTGCCCAGGAGATCCATGGCCTGGATGCCGTTGGTGCCCTCATAGATCATGAATATCCGTGAATCCCGCATAAGCTGTTCCACCGGGAATTCGCTGATATAACCGTAACCGCCGTAAACCTGAACGCCATGGGAACAGACTTCAAGGGCCTTGTCTGTTACATATCCCTTGACAATGGGGGTCAGGACTTCGATCAATGCGGCAGTATCGGCTTTCAGCTTTGCATCCTCAGTTACGTGGACAATGTCGGAACATTTACCGTAATAATAAATCAAAGACCGCATGCCTTCGGTATAAACTTTCATGTTCAGAAGCTGGCGCTTGACATCAGGATGCCGGATGATGGCCACATCCTCTGCCCCCGGGTCTTTACCTGCCAGCAGATGCCTTCCCTGGACCCTGTTCCTTGCATATTCAAGGGCATACATATAAGAAGCCGATGCCACGGCAAATCCCTGCATGCCCACAAAGGCGCGGGCTTCATTCATCATCTGAAACATTTCCGGCATCCCCTTGTTTTCTTCCCCGAGAAGGGTGCCGATGCAATCCCCTTTTTCCCCAAGGGAAAGGGAGGCCGTGGCATTGCCGTGAATACCCATTTTATGTTCAAGCCCGGTGCAGACCACATGGTTGAATTCACCCAGAGAGCCGTCATCATTGACATGGTATTTGGGGACTATGAAGAGGGAGATGCCTTTGGTTCCGGCCGGCGCTCCTTCTATCCGGGCCAGGACCGGGTGGATGATATTGTCGCAGAGATCATGTTCCCCGGCTGAAATAAAAATTTTTGAACCCTTGATGGAATAGGTGCCGTCCTCCCTTTTGACAGCAGAAGTGGTGAGCGCACCGACATCTGATCCGGCCTCGGGTTCTGTCAGAAGCATGGTTCCGCCCCATGTGCCTGCAAACATTTTTTTCATATACCGTTTTTTCTGATCTTTGGTTCCAAAGGCTTCCACGAGTTTTGCAGCTCCATGGGTCATGCCGTAATAAAGCATAAAGGCGGAGTTGGCACCGATCATATATTCAAGGGCCGCGCACCCGACAAGCCTCGGCATGCCCTGGCCGCCGACGGCCGGGTCATCACACATGGCCAGCCATTCCCCTTCGCAGAATAATTTCCATGCCCGCTGAAAGGATTCAGGAACCGTCACCTTTCCGTTTTCAAGGATACATCCTTTTTCATCCCCGTCCTTGAATGTGGGAAGAATTTCCTTGATGGCCAGGTTTCTTGCTTCAGTAACAATGAGATCAATGGTTTTTTTGTTGAATTCATCAAAGGATTCATGCCCGGCCATTTTGATCTGTTCATGAAGAACAAAGTCCACATCCCGTCTGTCAGCGATTAATTGTACCATCTATACCATCCTCTTTTTTTATATTTTTTATAAATTATATTTTGAATTACCCCTTCATTTCCTATGCAAAATAAACAATGTTGTCAACGGGCGGAAGTGAAAAAAGTTTGGTTATTTTTAACCGGTTTTATAATTGATTAACAAAGCGGTCTGTATATTATGGGCATTGCCAAAAATTCCAGGGGATGCAGAAAATTTCCCTTATCAATTGACCGGATCATATGACCGGATCATGATTTTTTAGGAGGGCTGCCGTGCTGCTGCGGGTTCACCCCGTCTAATACGGACCGGACGGCCAAGAGCATTGTTTCAACCGGAACCGGTTTAAATAAAAGAGCATTGATTCCCAACAATCCGGCTATTTGTTCATCCATGCGTTCACTGTATCCGGTGCAGAGGATAATCGGGATGTCCGGCCGGATAGAGCGGATTTTTTGAGCAAGAACATCACCGGTTATTTCCGGCATGGTGACGTCTGAAATGACCAGGTCGTATCTTTTGCCGTGAACCTTAAAATGTTCCAGGGCCGCAGAGCTTTTGGAAAAAATGGTCACACGGTATCCATAACTTTCCAGGGAAATCTGTTCCATTTCCGCCAGGAGGATTTCATCATCCACCAGGAGAATGGTTTCATGACCGGTATGCTTTTTTATTACGCCGGCCATAGTTTTTTTTACTTTTGAATCATTTTTACAGACAGGCAGGAATACCTCAAAAAGAGATCCTTCTCCCGGGGTGGAAGATATCTTTAAGAATCCGTTCAGGGATTTGACAATGCCGTGAACCATGGAGAGCCCCATCCCGGTTCCTTTTCCAGGGGGCTTTGTTGTAAAAAAAGGTTCCAGGATATTATCCAGGATTTTCTTTTCCATGCCGTGTCCTGTGTCCTTGACGGAAATAAGGATGAATTGGCCTTTTGAAATGCCCTCAGGTAAAACAATATCTGCTGTATCCAGGTAAACATCCTCCAGTTTCAGACTTAATATTCCCCCTTTTTCAGCCATGGCATCCCTGGCATTGGTGCAAAGATTCATGAATATCTGGTGGAGGCCGGTGGGGTCTGCCATGATTTTACTGTCGGAATCAAAGGATGTTTCAATCTTTATATAAGATGGCAAGGATGCTTTTAAAAGCTGAAGAATTTCTTTTGCCACCAGGCTGACCTTTACAGGGAAAGGGTCTCCCGTGCCGGACCGGCTGAATGTAAGGATCTGCCGGACCAGGTCTTTTGCCCTCACGGATGCGGCGATCACACGATCCATTTTCTGCCTGACAGGATCTGGCAGGTTGAATTTATTCAGATCTTCCATAACCAGTTCCGAGTACCCCATTATCCCGGCCAGGATATTGTTGAAATCATGGGCGATTCCGCCGGCAAGGGTTCCGATGGCCTCCATTTTCTGGGATTGGCGCAATTGATCCTCCATCTCTAAATCATGGGTGATATCCCTTGCAATGCCGATCATGGTATTATCGTTCAGGAGTACCGTGCTGAGTCTGGCCATGCGGCAGGTCTGATCCGGCCTGCAAAATGTCATAAGGCCGATCTCCCTTGCCCTGTCGGATGTATCCGGAACCAGGAATTTTTCCTCTTCACCTTTTGGTATGACATCCCGGGTGGTGATCTGTTTTAATTCTTCAATGCTTCTGCCGGTCAGTTCTGCGGCAGCGGTGTTGGCATCGATAAACCGGCCGCTGTCTTTTTCAACAATGAAAATGGCATCATTGGTCTTTTCAAACAGGGTCCTGTATTGTTTTTCGCTCTTTTGGACGGTTTCAAATGCTTTTACCGCTCTCAGGGTCTCACAACTATAGGAGGCGAGGATGGCTCCAATTTCCTTATCCTGTTCCACAAAGGGCGGTTCGGCTTTGCTGTGCAAGGTCAGGACACCGACGGTTTGGCCGGTGCCGTCCGGGATGGGAAAGGCAAGGATGGAACCGTCTGTGTATCCTTCCCAGCCGCTGGGTTCCGGACTACCGGCAGAGGTGACGTCCTCAATCAGCAGGGGGCGGCCGCTTTTTATCACTTTGTTCAAAACCGATTGGGGTGCCAGTGGAAAGGGCAGAAATTCAGGGGCATGCCCGGGATCAAGACAATGCATCAATCTCAGGCCTTTTTCTTCTGCCATATAACAACTGCCTCCTGTGGCAGCCATATGGGCGGCAAACTCATCCAGTATCCTGGAACTGAACCGGCTCAGTCCGACACAGCCGGAAAGCCCCCGGGTGGTTTCAACAACTTTTCGAAGCCTGGTATTGATATTGCTGAGATGGGTATTGGCGATTTCAAGGGCCAGGGTCCGTTCGGCAACCATTTTTTCAAGATGGTCCTGGTAGTCACGATTCTCTCTTATCAGCCGTGCTTTTTCCAGGGCCTTATCCACGGCATGAGCCAGTATGGAAAGATCCAGGATCGGTTTTTCCAGATAATCCCAGGCCCCCTGGCGCAGTGCTTCTACCACATCCCCGATCCGGTTGACCCCGGAAATAACAATCATGGGTGTGTCCGGAGCAATTTTTGTACCCTGTTTTAAAACTTCAAGACCGTCCATTCCGGGCATGCGAAGATCCAGGAGAACAACATCGACCCGTTCTTTTGCAAGAACGGCAAGCCCTGTCCGTCCGTTTTCCGCAGTCAGCACGTTAAATTCCCGGTCTTCGAGAAAGTCGGTAAAACTCTGACGGATATTTTGCTCATCATCAACTACCAGGATTTTCAAAGTTTCAGTGCCGGGGCTCATATTTTCTTCCCCCCCGGCTTAAACGGCAGCCGGATAATGAATGTTGCCCCTTTGCCGGGGCAGGATATCAGATCCATGGTACCGCCGTGGTTCTCTGTAATGATAAAATAGGATACGGACAGACCGAGCCCTGTGCCGATACCCGGCGGCTTGGTGGTAAAAAAAGGCTCAAACGCCCGCTTCCGGACTGTTTCCTCCATGCCCGGGCCATTGTCCTGTATTTCGATTTTCAGCATACCGGTCCCGGTTTCAGAGGAGAGTCTCAGGATAAAGCACGGGGGCTCATGATTTTCGTTTTTGTCTGAAATATCCTGCATGGCCTGGGCCCCGTTACGCAGGATATTCAGCAACACCTGCTGGATCTTGGACCCTTCGCAAGGCACCATGGGAAGATGGTCCTCATATTCTTTTATAATTTTTATGGTTTTGAAATCATACTGCTTTTTAAGGTCATAATCAGTGGCAGCAATTTCAATTATCTGGTCCATCAAGCGTACAGGGTCATGTGAAGAGGCTCCGGTCTCGCCTTTTCTTGCAAAACTGAGCATATTGTCCACGATATGGGCAATCCGTCTTCCGGATTCATTGATGGTCTCGATCATGCGCAGAATCCCTCTTTTTTCCATATAGGTGCGGATGCCGTCGAGGGGTATACCGGTCTCTTCCGCAGCTCGCTGGTTGGCCGGCATTTTCAGATCCGTCAGCCGGGTTTTCATCACATTGGCGGTCTGGATCATCCCGGCCAGGGGGTTGTTGATTTCATGGGCCATGCCTGCGGCCAGTCCGCCGACTGACAGCATTTTTTCCGACTGCACCATCATTTCTTCCAGCCGTACCTGCTCCGTCACATCATCGATCCGGATCACGGCCCCGTCCACCCCGTTGGCAACAAGGGGGTAAATTGTGATATCCTCATAGCCGTCACTTCCTTCAGTGTGCAGCAATCTTTTTTTATCCTGCCGGACCTGTCTCGTTTCCATTGCTTTACGGACCTGTTCCATTTCTTTTTCCATACGGGGGAAGACATTGCAAAGGAGTTGCCCGGCAGCCTCTTCAGGAGAAAAACCGGTAATCTTCCGTGCCCCGCTGTTCCACTGTGTGACCCTGCCGGCTGTATCCACACCGATCAGGGCGGACGGCATCGAATTGATAATATTGGATAAATAATTCTGCAAATGGCGGAGTTCCTGTTCAGCCGCTTTTGAACCTTTCAATGCCATTGACAATTGTTTTTGGCTTTCGATGATCTCCAGTTGTTTTTCCTGGATGTTTTTTGCCATGGCATTCAGACCGAGAACCAATTGATTTAAATCTTCATAGGGAATGTTTTCGATTTTTTCATCAAACCGGCTGTCTCCGAAACGATGAATCCCCTGGATGATCCGGTTGAGATGGACATTCAGTATTCTTTTAAACACAGACTGCAGCAAGAGTACATAGACAATGAAGATCCCAAGGATCAACTGCAGAATAATGATCAGAGTCGTTTTCTGGGCAGACCGGATTTCAGAATCATTGATCATTAAAGTCACGGCCCCGAGAAGCATGCCTTTATACATGATTTTCCGTTCAACCGGGGGAACCATGGATTTTTTGTCCGTCATGCTGTTTACAAGGATTCCGGAAGCCGTAGAAACAAGACGGATGCCGTATAACCGGCCTGAGGCCAGGTAAATCATGGCATTGTTAACGGCGGCCTGATCATCCAGGTCATACAGGGGCTGGGTGAGTACACTGGCGATTTCATCTGCAGTCCGATGGGCTTGTTTACGCAATGAACCGAGCATGGAAAAAGTGGTGTACAGGTAAAAACCCGCCCCGACAATGAAGAGGGTGGCGATGGTAACACCCCAGACCCACAGGATCAGTTCTCTCACGGCAGTCTTTTTCTTCAGCAAGGATAAAAAGTTCATGGTTTATTTATATTGCCATAGTATCCGGTTTAATTCTCCGTTGTTTATGATTTTCCATTGATGCCGAATTGTAAAAACCGATGGTACTGAGTCTCTTTTTAGAAGCATGTGCCTGGTATTTCAAAATGATTTTGTTCAATATGTTCACCAATATGTTTAATACAGAAATGCATCCGGGATCAAGTGATTAAAAAAAAAATCATACCGGCAATCCGCCTCCCTGCCGTTAAAGGGAATCACTTTGACACAAAGACCCTTGGGTTGAGACTGGTTTCAGAACTTGTAACAGAACAATTGGAAGGGGACTGGCATTTGGATCCTGAGGCCGGCGGAACCTGCTGGGTCATCACCTGGCCTATGATCCAGCAGGTTCCACTCATGTAAATTGTAAAATCCTGTCCAGTGCATCTTTTAATGCATCCCTGGAATAGGGCTTGCGTAAAAAGGCCTGGGGCTGTTCCGCGCTTTTCCCATTCATAACCGTGGTTTCATCATAACCTGAAGTCATGATAACCGGCAGTTCAGGCCTGATTTCCCTTAACCCGGCCAGGGTCTCCCAGCCGTTCATGCCCGGCATGGTCAGATCAAGAAGAACTAAGGAGATATCATCCTTATGTTTCAGCAACATTTCAATTGCCTCGTATCCGTTCCGGGCCTCAATCACATCGCAGTTCAATCTTGATATCAGTCTTGAGACCAACTTCCGTACCATCTGCTCATCATCGACCAGCAGTATTTTTTTGTTCCGGTCCGGTTCACACGGTTGAGTGTTCAGGTCCGGCTCCAGGAGGGGCAAGGCCTGTGCCGACAAAGGGAAAAAAACCATGAAAACACTTCCGCTGCCGGGCTTGCTGTCAACCATCACCATCCCGCCATGGGCCCGGACAATGCCGAGAACCACAGGAAGACCCAGACCCCGGCCCGTAAACCGGGTTGAAAAAAAAGGATCGAAAATCCGGTCAATATCCTTTTCTGCAATCCCGTGCCCGGTGTCTTTTATTTTAAGACAGGCACAGGGGGTGTCCGGAAGGTGATAGTCGACGGGAAAATGGTGGCCCAAAGGAATGTCTTTGGGAGAAATTGTCCTGAGCGAGACATGGATATCCCCGCCCCGGTCTTCAATGGATTCAGCGGCATTGGCGATCAGGTGTCTTAACACCTGCCGGATTTGATTCGAATCGGCTTCGATCACGGTTTCAGATAATGGGATATGAATTTTTAAGGTCCAGCCGTTTTTAAGTTCAGTGCCGAGTATGGGAAGAAAATCCCGGCAGGCGGCAGACAGGTCCATAGGGTCCCGCTTTCCAACTGCCTGGCCGAGATAGGTCAGCATCAGGCCGCTGATTTTGGCAGCTTCACGGGAAGCCTGGATAGCTTCGTTCAGATTGTCACTGACTTCCCCTTCATGGGGAAGATCTCCCATTGCCAGTTCCAGATTCCCCATGATGACTTCCAGCATGTTGTTGAAACGGTGGGCAATGGCCCCGGCCATACGGGAAAGACACTCCACTTTTTCGATCAGCCGTTTTTTCCGCTCTATTTCCAGACGTTCCGAAATATCCCTGCTGATGGCGAAAACGACTTCCCTGCCGTTCCACCGGCCTTTTTTAACCTTGGTTTCTACCGGTATCAGATCACCTTTCCGGGTCAGCAGGGGAATCATGCAGGTATCTGTTTCATCCGCCAGTATTGCAGCCATAATCTTTTGAGCCTCTTCATGGCGATCCCGGGGATGCACGGCAAGAACATGCCGCCCGATCAATTCATCCCCTGAATACCCCAGGCGGTCCCTGACAATCCTGTTGTGGCCTACGATACGGGTTTCTGTATCAAGGATAAAAAGCATATCCTCAATGGTGTTGAAGAGCATGTCCAGATCCTGCCGGTTCTGCCTGAGTTTCTGCTCCATACGGGTTTTATACAGGCCCATCTCAATGTTTATCCTGAGATCTTCCAGGGACACTGGTTTTTTGACGTATCCCAGCGGTTCTACGGTCTTGGCCCGATTCAGGGTGGCGCTGTCGGAAAAAGCAGTCAGAAAGATAACAGATATTTTAAGGCGGTCCATCAACACCTGTGCCGCAGTTATGCCGTCTATCTCCCCTTTGAGTTTGATATCCATTAATATGAGGTCCGGATTATTCAACAGAACCGCATCCATCACTTTTTCCCCATACCGGACAATTTCACAGACATCATATCCCAATTGTTCCATCTTGTTTCGAAGATCGGCACTGACAACGACTTCATCTTCGACTATCATGATCCTGTATTTCGGCATGATTTTTTCCCTTTGTTATGGTAACGGCCAGCAGATGGTCCAGGAAAGCCCTTTGTTCCGGTCAATCCGCCAACTGCCTTCCAGCTGGTCCTCCACGAGTTCAACCACCAGTGAAAGCCCGAGGGTATGGGTTGTGGACGGATCGACAGTCTCAGGCAACCCTGCCCCGTTGTCGGACACGGTCATGACAAATTGCTGATCAATGTTACGTTCGACACGGATGACAATCCTGCCTTTTTCACCGGGCAGGAAGGCATGTTTCAGGGAATTGACCAGCAGCTCGTTTACAATAAGCCCGCAAGGGATGGCCTCTTCAATCATAATCCGGATATCACGGGCATGGACGGTGATGTCTATCTGTTCGGATGAGGGGTGAAACAGGTATTTGATCTCTTTTGCCAGACTTTCGAAATAGGCTCCCATATCTATTTTAGACAGGTTTTCGTACCGGTAAAGACTTTCATGCACCAGGGAGATGGTCCTGACCCGGCTCTGGGCCTCAGTAAAAAGAGAGCGGACCTGTTCATTCTCAACCCCTTGTGCCTGCAAGCTCATCAGGCTGGAGATGATCTGCAGGTTATTTTTTACCCGGTGATGAATTTCCTTGAGCAGGACTTCCTTTTCCCGGAGTGCCGTCCTGATTTGGTCCCCGGCCAGCCTGCTCTCCGTTATGTCTGTGCCGATAAACATGGCGGCATAAACATGGCCTTTGTCATCCCTGAGAGGCTGGCCATTGGTCCGGTACCACCGGTGCTGGTTCTGCAGCACGGTCTCGGTTTCCTTCAGTTTTCCCCGGCCTGATGAGATGATCTCCCGGACCCCTGTCATATGACGGTCTGCAATTTCAGATGGAAACACATCCCAGATGGTCCGGCCGGTAAAATCTTTTGCCTGGCCGCCGATGCGCCCGGCAGCAGTGCTGTTCAGAAACAAAAATACCCCGTCTGAATTCAATGCGAATATATCGGTATTGGATGCTTCCACAAGATGACGGTATCTCTCCTCAGTCTCCTGCAGTTCCATTTCTGCCTGTTTGCGCTCGTAATTTTCCTGCTTTAAAACCTCCACGGTCTGATGGAGCTTATGGGACATTTGGTTAAAGGACCGGATCAGTTCCTTTGGTTCCTTCAGCCAGGTATTTTCGTCCATGGGCCGGATGCTGTTTCCTTTGGCAAGATCCTGAACTGCGGCATTCAGTTGCAGAATGGGTCTTGTAATGGTCCGGGCAGCAAAAAATCCGGCGATCAGGACACCTGTCAATGCAAAGATGATCAGGAATCCTGCGGTCCGGTTGCCGGCTTTGACCCCGGCCATGAAATCGGATTCCGGAATCACCACCAGAACCAGCCAGTCCAGCCCGTGGTCATCCTGCACGGCTGAAACCTGAAGGGAATAATGTTGCCCCATGATTTCAAATTCAAGCTCATTGGTATCATCCTCCCGGCTCCCGCCTTTATGATGGAGCCATGTCTTCATGGCCTGCCGGATCACGGGGTTCGGACTGTCTGCTGCATTTATCCGGGATTTGGCGTCCGGCTCAGAACCGTCATGATAAAGGATATCACCGGCAGAGGACGCCACCAGCAGCCCGGATTTTTCAATGATAAAGGCATGGCCTGTTTTCCCGATATTCAGACGGCTTAAAAAATAGCTGAGCTGGGACAAAAAGACATCCACGGAAACCACACCTATAAGGTCTGCATTTCCATCATACACGGGCCGGGCCGCTGCAATGGCCATATCCTGCCCGGTGGACAGGATATATATGCAGCTCCAGACCGCTGTTTTTTTTTCAACAGCGCGTATATACCATTTCCGGGAAGTTGCATCAAATTCCGGTATGGTGCACAAAACGCCACCGCGGTTGCCTTGCTCGTCCATGGAATATTTTTTGAACAGACCACGGGTAAAAGAATCGGTCAGCATCATATAAAGGGAACCATTGGGTCCTTCCCTGCCGCTGTCTGCAAGACCGCCCCTGGGATTGCCGAAATAGGCGCTGCTGATGGACGGGTAAGCACTGACCCGGCTCTGGAAATATTTTATCAGTGCATCAGGGTCGCCTGGATCAAGAAGACCCTGGTATATGACATCTTCAGCCGATTTTGTGATCGTGTGGGGTATTTTGAGAAAACTGTCCAGGTGTTCTTTGATGCGCGTACTTATTTCCTGTCTCAGGCGTCCTGCAACATCATTGACGGCTTCCCGGCTGTTGCTGAAGGAGATATGGGAAATCAGCCCCACAGAAACGGCCATCAGCACGATAAACGGCACCAGCAACGCATACCGTATGGGAACCTGTTTTTGGCGGTTATTCATGGGAGAATTTTCTACGCCCTCCATTGCGATCGTGATGACTCATTGAATTCGTTTTTCAAGGCGGAATTCTTTAATGAGTATCTTTTTGAAAATACTATATACAATCCGATTTGAAGTCAATTCATTGTTGTTACGGAAAGCCCAAGACTTTCCTTTGGCATGACCGGATCAATTCAATTTTAGTTTCATTGAGTTAAATTTTACGCAAATATGGGTGGACGAAGAAATTCCTGTATGATACAGAAAAGCGATGGATATCAAATGCTGGGGTTCAAGAGGATCAATACCTGTTTCAGGCCCGCCCTATATCAGATATGGCGGGGACACAACCTGTATGGAGATTACGGCGAAAACAGGAGAAACTATTATTATTGATGCCGGGACAGGTCTGCGCCGTCTCGGCAATTCCCTGATGGACAGGAATATCAATCAATATCATCTTCTTTTAACCCATGCCCATTGGGATCATATCATGGGGATTGCATTTTTTAAACCGCTCCAATTCGGTAAGGTGAGCATGATCATACAGGATCGGCTTTTTTCCGGGATCAGTACCCGGGATATCTTTCATGAAGTCATGAAAAAACCTTTTTTCCCCATCAGCTTAAATGATCTCAAGGCCAGGTTGCAGTTTAAAAAAAATCTGAACAAATCTTTTTCCATCGGGTCTGTAAAAATCGAAACCATCCCCACCAGCCATAACAACGGCGGTCTTGGATACAGGTTCATTGAAGACGGCAAGTCCTTTGTCTTTCTGACCGATAATGAACTCGGGTTTAATCACCCTGAAAGCCGGGGGTTTGATGCTTATATTGATTTTTCCCGGGATACGGACCTTCTGTTTCACGACGGGGAATATACAAAGGACGAATATCCATCTAAAACCGGCTGGGGCCATTCTTGTATCCGGGATGTGATGGATCTGGCGGTTCAGGCCCGGGTGAAAAAACTCGGGCTTTTTCACCTGAACCAGGACAGGACCGATGATGATATGGATAAAATTGTCGATGATTGCCGGGCAGAGCTGAAACATATTCAACCCGGCATGGATGTGTTTGCCGTGTCGTCCGGTATGGCCTTTCATATATAAATGACGGCATTGAAAAAAATCCTGCTGAATCATGAAACAGTCCTTTAAAGAGTTTCCTATTTTTAAAACCCTTGGCATCATGTTCTCCTGGAAAATGGCAGTCATGTTTTTTTTCGGGTTCTCATCCGGTTTCCCCTTTTATATTATAAAGGATGTCTTAAAACTCTGGATGACGGACGCTGGTGTGGATATCACCACAATCGGGTTGTTTGCCCTGGTCGGCATGCCCTATACCATAAAATTCATCTGGTCGCCCATGATGGACGGTTTTGTCCCCCCGTTTCTCGGCCGGAGGCGGGGCTGGATTCTCATGGCCCAGACCGGGCTCATGGTCACCATTGCCGCCCTGGGGCAATGTGACCCGGAACAGTCTTTATGGTGGATCGCCGTGTTTGCCCTGTGTCTGAATTTTTTTGGGGCCAGCCAGGATATTGCCCTGGATGCCTTCCGGCGTGAATACCTGACCAGCCAAGAGCTGGGGTTCGGGACCGGGGTATGGATGAATGCATGGCGTCTTGGAACCTTTGTTTCGGTCGGACTTTCCGTTCTGGCGGATTTTGATTTTACCTGGCAGACCATTTTTTTCATGCTCACTGCGGTCATGGGAATCGGTATTGTGACCACACTGCTGGTGCCTGAGCCAAAAGTGGATGACCCTCCCCCGGTTACCTTAAGACAAGCCGTTGTTGAACCCTTTGTGGAATTTTTTCAGCGGGACCGCGCACTTTTGATTTTACTCTTCATCCTTCTCTATAAAATTGGGGATAACATGGCCGGTACCATGACCATTCCTTATATTATGGCCATGGGGTTTTCAAAATCCCAGTATTTTGTCATTGTCAAAGGGATCGGCATGTTCGGGCTTTTTGCAGGCGTTCTTGTGGGCGGTTCCATCATGATCCGCCTCGGGATTGCAAAATCCCTTTATGCATTCGGACTGCTTCAGGCAATTTCCACAGCATTTTTTGCCGTTCTGAACATTGCGGATCATGGCTCTCCCTTCTGGCCGGCTTACAGTCAATACCTGCTCGGAGCAGTCGTGGGGTTTGAATTTTTTTCCACAGGTCTGGGTCAGGCTGCCTATGCAACCTATATGGCAATCCAGACAAGCAAACGGTTTACCGCCACCCAGTATGCCCTGTTGACAAGCCTGATGGGCGTACCGGGTGTTTTTGCGGCTTCTATGACCGGGTATATGAGCAAGTTTCTGGGATGGAACCTGTTTTATATGTTCTGTTCTCTGATTGCCCTTCCCGGATTGCTCCTCCTCTTTATGGTTGCACCCTGGAATACGAGTAACGAAGCCCTTGAAGAGGGACGATAGGGAAGCAAAACACTAAAAAATTGAAAAATAATTCCTAAAATTTCTGAAATTCCTAAATATGGCCCGGAAATAGTGCTTGACAAGAAACCCCTTTTTCTTTACTTAAAGGCTGGAAATAATTAAAGTTATGGATTAATTTCATATAACCGTGTCGTTATTGTAGAGATGTGAAGGTATTAATCGTATTGTGCAACTCTTTTGCACTGATATAAAAAAAATTGACCTGAATATGTCAGAGGTCAACAAGGCTTATAACAAATGCCGGTTTCATGTTTTGGTCAGTATCTTAAAGAGATGCTGTTCAGAAAAGGAACCGGTTTTTTTATTAAGGCCGATGCCGGTCTTTTCGGAATAATATGACTCTGTCAGGGCTCATGGCATTAGGCTGTCAAGCGTTCATTCATTGAGCAGCTTTTATATATAAGGTTAGGAGGTTAACAAAAATGACCCAAAATGCAATACCAAAAGGCAATCTTGCCGGTTCCGTCATGGTCCTTGGCGGCGGAATCGCAGGAATGCAGTCTGCCATTGATTTAGCCAATTCAGGCTATTATGTATATCTGGTGGAAAAATCCTATGCCATCGGCGGTATGATGGCACGGCTGGACAAGACCTTTCCGACCAATGACTGCACCATGTGAGTCATCTCACCCAAACTGGTCGAGGTCGGCCGGCATCTGAACATCGAGTTGTTGACAAATACCGAGCTTCTGTCACTGGATGGTGAAGAAGGCAATTTTACGGCAAAAGTCAAAGAAAAACCCAGGTATGTTGATTTATTGAAATGCACCTCCTGCGGGGAATGCGCCAAGGTCTGCCCTGTGGAAACTCCAAGTGAGCACAACCAGGGACTGGCAAACCGGAAAGCGGTTTTCAAGCAATATGAACAGGCCATTCCGGGCGGATACGGGATATCCAAACGGGGTACGGCGCCGTGCAAGGCCACCTGCCCGGCCCATGTCAGCATCCAGGGATTTATCGCCCTGATGCAGAAAGGCAAATATGCGGAAGCCTTAAAACTGTTCAAGACAGAACATCCTTTCCCTGGCTCCTGCGGCAGGGTCTGCCACCATCCCTGTGAATCTGTCTGTACACGGGGGGATGCAGATGAGCCCCTGGCCATCCAGTATCTTCACCGGTATTTGTCAGAATCGGATTTTGAAGGAAATAATCCTTATGTCCCGGAAATAAAGGAAAAACGAAACGAAAAAATAGCCATTGTGGGCTCAGGCCCTGCCGGGCTCACCTGTGCCTATTATATGGCCCAGAAGGGATACGGCGTCACCATTTTTGAAAAACTGCCGGTCAAGGGCGGCATGATGGCCGTGGGAATTCCGGAATACCGCCTTCCCAAAGCCGAACTGGCAAAGGAAATCAATGTCATTGAAAAACTCGGCGTGGAAATCAGGACTTCTGTTGAATTTGGAAAAGACATCACCCTGGAAAGCCTGAAAAAAGAAGGTTACAGTGCACTTTTCATGGCCACCGGGCTTCATGGCTCACGGGGCCTCGGGGTCAAGGGTGAAGATCTTGAAGGCGTTATCAAGGGCGTGGATTTCCTCCGTGAATCCGCTCTTGGCATAGCATCAAAACTTTCCGGAAAAGTCATGGTCATCGGCGGCGGCAATGTGGCCGTGGATGTGGCCCTGACAGCCCGGCGTCTCGGCGCCAAAGACGTTACCATGGTCTGTCTTGAAAAACGCCATGAAATGCCGGCCTGGGATTATGAAATCGAAGAAGCCCTGGAAGAAGGGGTAAAAATTGTTAACAGCCTCGGGCCTTTAAGATTCATCGGGGATGGCGGCAGGATATCCGAAGTTGAATTCAAGGAATGCACTGCCGTATTTGATGAAAACGGCCGCTTCAGCCCCCAGTATGATGACTGCAAACTCACCACCTTTGAAATTGATACCGTGATCGTGGCCATCGGCCAGATGGGGCAGACAGGGTTTGCTGAAAAAGAAGGAATCACCCTGACACGGCCCGGCGGTTATCAGGCAGATCCTGTCACCCTCCAGACCCCCATTGACTGGGTTTTTGCCGGCGGGGATGCCTTTTATGGCCCCAAATCCGTTGTGGATGCGGTTGCTTCCGGAAAAACAGCAGCCGAAAGCATGGATAGATTCATCAATGGTATTGATCTCAAAGAAAACCGGGAAAAATCCTGGGATTATGAAAAACCTGAAATCAACAACGTGTCCAGGCTTGAACGGGTAAGGCCGGCAAAGATCCATGCCGAAGAAAGGGAAGGAAATTTCAGGGAAGTCACCCTGACCCTGGCCAAGGACCTGATTGATCAGGAAGCTGCCCGGTGCCTGTCCTGCGGGATCTGCTCCGAGTGTTACCAGTGTGTGGATGCCTGTCTTGCCGGTGCCATCAATCATAATGACCAGGCAAGGATCAGGGATCTGAACGTCGGCTCCGTTATCATGACAACGGGCGCCACCACCTTTGACCCCTCGGGCTTGGATGATATCTATATGTACAAGAGATCGAAAAATGTCATGACCTCTCTTGAATTCGAAAGGATACTGAGTGCCGGTGGTCCCACCATGGGGCATCTCGTGCGGCCTTCGGATCAGAAGGAGCCGGAGAAGATTGCCTGGCTCCAGTGCATCGGGTCCAGGGATACCAATAAATGCGGAAACGGGTATTGTTCATCGGTCTGCTGCATGTATGCCATCAAAGATGCCATGATCGCCAAAGAGCATTCGGAAAAAGAACTGGATGCCGCCATTTTCAACATGGACATGCGGACATTTGGCAAAGACTATGAAAAATATTATAACAGGGCTGCTCGAGAGGAAGGGGTAAGATTCGTAAAATCCAGAATCCATTCCTTGATTGAAGAGCCGGGAACCGAAAATCTGATCTTAAGATATGCGGATGAAGAAGGCAAAATGCAGGAAGAAATTTTTGATATGGTCATCCTGTCCGTAGGTCTTGTGATTCCCAAGGAAAGTGTGGAGCTGGCGGGCCGCATCGGCGTGGAACTGGGGAAATATAATTTTATAAAGACCCAGATCTTTAATCCCTTGCAGACTACCCGTCCCGGCGTATATGTATCCGGCACTTTCCAGGGACCCAAAGATATCCCGTCTTCAGTGACGGAAGCCAGCGGGGCAGCCTGTGCAGCCGGGATCAAGCTTGCACCGGCCCGCCATACCTGTACAAAAACAGTGGCAAGGCCTGAGGAACGGGATGTTCTGGGTGAAGAACCCAGGATCGGTGTCTTTATCTGCAAATGCGGGATCAACATCGCTGGCATCATTGATGTGGAAGGGGTTGAAAATTATGTCAAGACCCTTCCCAATGTAGTGTACACCGGAGAAAATTTATTTACCTGTTCCCAGGATACCCAGGTGTCCATCAAGGACATCATCAATGAACATAAACTCAACCGGGTGGTAGTGGCGTCATGTACGCCCAAAACCCATGAAGGCATATTCATGGACACTCTGGAAGATGCAGGACTGAACAAATACCTGTTTGAAATGGCCAATATCCGGAACCAGGATTCCTGGATGCATTATCATGAACCTGACAAAGCGACCAAAAAAGCCAAGGATCTGATCCGCATGGCCGTGTCCAGGGTGGCAACCCTGGGACCCCTTCATGACAAACGGATTTCCGTTATTGACAAAGCCCTGGTCATCGGCGGCGGTGTTGCCGGCATGACGGCAGCCAAGGGCCTGGCAGACCAGGGGTATCATGTCACCCTGGTAGAAAAGGAAAATGTTCTCGGCGGTCTGGGCAACCGGCTCCACCATACCATTGAAGGGGCAGACATCAAACCCTATCTCAATGGATTGATTGAATCCGTGGAAAGCCACGCCAATATTGATGTTTTAAAACAGGCTTTGATCGTCGGGTTCGGCGGATATAAGGGCAATTTTTCCACTACCCTTCTCCTGGGACCGTCCATGGAAGAAAGACTCATCGATCATGGCGCCATGATTGTAGCCACCGGGGCTGTTGAATATCAGCCAACGGAATTCATGTACGGGCAAAGCGAATCCGTCCTGACCCAGCTCGAACTGGCCGACCGCATCGAAGAAGGCAAAGCAAAGAACCTGGGCCGGGTCATCATGATCCAGTGTGTGGGATCAAGAAATGAAAAAAATCCCAACTGTTCCCGGATCTGCTGCCAGAATGCGGTGAAAAACGCCATTGCCTTAAAAGAGCAAGACCCGGATACTGATGTGTTTATTCTTTACAGGGACATGAGAATGTATGCCATGCTGGAAGAGTTTTACACAAAAGCCAGGAACCTGGGTGTGATCTTTTCCCGTTTTAATACTGAAAATCCGCCTGAGGTTGCAAAGGGTGAAGACGGCAGGATGTCGGTTAGTTTTACCGATCATGTCCTGGGACGGAAAGTGGAAGCCGGCGCAGATCTTGTGGTTCTCAGCGCCGGGGTCCAGGCTGCAGATACGGAAGAGCTTTCCACCATCATCAAAACCGGCAGAAACAGGGAAGGTTTTTTCATGGAAGCCCATGTGAAGCTTAGGCCTGTTGAAGCAGCCACAGAAGGCATTTTCATCTGCGGTACGGCCCATGGCCCCAAACTTATCACAGAAACCATCACCCAGGCCATGGCGGCAGCATCCCGGGCAACGACCTTCCTTTCTCAGGAATCTTTGACCCTGTCGGCCGTTACGGCTGAAGTCAATCCGGATAACTGTGCAGCGTGTCTGGTCTGTGTCCGGTCCTGTCCCTACCATGTGCCGGTGATCAACGAGCTGGGGGTCAGTTATATTGATCCGGCCCTGTGCCAGGGATGCGGTGTGTGTGCATCCGAATGTCCTGCAAAAACAATTAAACTGAACTGGTATGAAGACAACCAGTTGCTCAGCAAGGTTGAGGCTTTGCTGGAAGGGGTAATATAATGGAAAAAGAGTTTGATCCCGTCATCCTTGCATTCTGCTGCAATTACTGAGGGTATTCAGCCGCGGACCTGGCAGGTTCAATGAGGTTGAAGATTCCAGCCAATTTCAGAATCGTGCGTCTCCCCTGTACCGGAAAAGTGGATATTATTCATATTCTACGGGCTTTTGAAAAAGGTGTGGACGGCGCATTCGTGGTCGGCTGCATGGAAGGGGATTGTCATTATAATGAGGGGAATTTCAGGGCAAGAAAAAGGGTTGAGCAGGCCAAAGTCATCCTTGACAAGGTCGGCGTGGGAGGCGAACGGGTTAAGATGTTCAACCTGTCATCCGGAGAAGGCCCCTTGTTTGCCCAGTATGCCATTGAAATGGACAATAAGATTAAAGAACTGGGTCCAAGCCCCATCCGTCTGGCAAAACAGAAGAAAGCAAAAACTGCGGCTTGACGCATTAACCATAATTAACAGCATAATATGAGGTTTGCTTATGATCATAGCAAAAAAGAAACCCATTGAAGAGATTATCGGAGAAGTTGAAAATTACGACCGGCTCCTGATACTCGGGTGTAATGAATGTGTTACCGTGTGTGAGGCCGGCGGTAAAAAAGAAGTGGAAATCCTGGCTTCAGCCCTGAGAATGAATTTCATGGCCAAGGGCAAAGAAAAAGTGATTGATGAAAAAACACTGGAGCGCCAGTGTGATCATGAATACCTGGAAGAGATCCGGGCTAATATTGACAAATATGATGCAATTGTTTCCCTGGCCTGCGGCGTGGGGGTTCAGTTTGCGGCTGAAAAATACCAGACCATGCCCCTGATCCCGGGAGTGAATACGGTATGCCTCGGCGCCAACGAGGACCGGGGCCTCTGGACCGAACGGTGCCAGGCCTGCGGGTCCTGCATCCTGGCCCGGACCGGCGGGATCTGCCCGGTGTCCAGATGCGCCAAACGCGTCATGAACGGCCCCTGCGGCGGGTCAACCAAAGGCAAATGCGAGATCAGCAAGGATGTGGATTGTGCCTGGCAGCTCATTGTGGACAGGCTCAAAGCATTGAATAAGATGGATGATTATGAAATAGTGGCTCCGATCAAAGACTGGTCCACGGACCGGGCCGGTGGTCCGAGAAAGGTGACACGGGAGGATGTGAAGATATGAGCGAATTATATACACAAAGCAGACTGGAAAAGGTGTTAAAAGCAGGGCATCTCGGTGTCACCTCCGAATGCGGGCCACCACGGGGAAGTGATGCTGAAGAAGTGAAAAAGAAAGGCCTGCTGATCAAAGATTATGTAGATGCGGTCAATGTCACCGACAACCAGACCGCCATGACAAGGATGTCTTCCCTGGCCGCCTGTATCCACTTGAAACTTCTCGGGATTGAGCCTGTTCTCCAGATGGTCACAAGGGACAGGAACCGCGTGGCCCTTCAGAGCGATATCCTGGGAGCCGCTTCTTTTGATATCCCCAATATGCTCTGCCTTTCCGGGGATCACCAGAGTTTTGGCGACTGCAAATCAGGACAGAACGTTCATGATCTTGATTCCATGCAGCTTGTCCAGACCGTCCGTTATATGCGGGATGAAGGCAAATTCTTAGGGGGAGATGCCATCAAGCGTCCGCCAAGGATTTTTGTGGGCGCTGCCGCCAATCCCTTTGCCGATCCCTTTGAAATCCGGGTGCCGCGTCTGGCCAAAAAAATTGCCTGCGGTGCTGAATTTATCCAGACCCAGTGCATCTATAATATAGATAAATTCAAGGAATGGATGAGACAGGCTGTGGAGCGGGGCCTCCATGAAAAAGCCTTTATCATGGCCGGCATGACCCCCATGAAATCCGTGGGTATGGCCAAATACATGAAAAACCGGGTGCCTGGCATGGATGTGCCTGATGAGATCATTGCCCGCTTGGCCGGTGTTCCAAAAGACAAACAGGCTGAAGAAGGCATCAATATCTGTGTGGAACATATCCTGGAACTTAAAGAAGTGAAGGGCGTGGCAGGCTTCCATATCATGGCCATTGAATGGGAAGAAAAAGTTCCGGAAATCATAAAAAGAGCCGGGCTTTACCCCAGACCGCAGGTATAGCTGTTATTGTTTTTCAAATCCAAAAAGGATACAGGTTTAAGGAAAGCCCTTTACCTGTATCCTTTTTTATATTAAGACGATACATCAGTATGGGAAATTTAATGATACGTGTTTGATCTGAAGGAGACAAGATGGCTGTTATTGTAAAATTTATCGTTGTCAGGAATGGAGAGGAAAAAATGACATTTGCGACAAAAAAAGAAGCAGACGATTATGACAAGATGCTTGATATTGCCGATAATGTGTATGAATTCCTGGAAGACGCAAAGGTCAAACTGGACGAAACCCAGCTTGAATCCATCGCCCTGTTACTGGCAGAAAACAGGGAAAAACTGATGCTGATCCTGAGGGGAATTAATCCCAAGAAACAGGAAATTAAAAAGCCTGACTCTGCTGCAGCGCCTGCACCCAAAAAAGCAAAGGCTAAAAAAGAGCAAAGTGAACCCAATCTTCTCTAAAGAGTTCTGGCTCAAAGCATGGGAAAAAGATAAAGAAACAGATACCTACACGGTGCACAGGGGGTTTTCCACACCTGAATACTGGAACAAGGTCGCTTCTTCCTATGACAGTACCAAAGGGGAAACAAAAAGCCGCCGCCTTTCAAAAACCCTTGATCTCTTTAAACGGATGAAATTTCTATCCAAAGGCATGCAAGTCCTTGACATCGGCTGCGGCACCGGTACCCTGGCCATGGAACTGGCCCGCCATGGAGCCAAGGTCACGGCCCTTGATTTTTCTACGGAGATGCTGGAACAGTTCCGGCAGTCGATTACCCCTGATATCAGGGAAAACATCACCCTCCTTTGTGAAGACTGGCACACCATTGATATCATAGAAAAAGGGTGGAAGAAAAAATTTGACCTGGTCATTGCCTTCATGTCTCCGGGCGTGGCAAGCCCGGAAGCGTTTTATAAAATGATGGACACCTCAAAAAACGGATGTGCTGTAAGGAGCTGGGCTGCCAAACGGAACCATCCGATCATGGCCTCTCTCTGGGAAAAAATCATGGGAACGGTTCTTGAGGATGCGCCCCAGAGCATTCTGCTCAAAATCAATCTCTTGTTTTCCCTGGGGCTTTTTCCTGAACTCACCTTTGACCCGGTTGAATGGGATCAGAATGTGACGGTGGAGGAAGAACTGGAAAGCGAACTTGCTTTTTTCAGAAAAGTGGGCGGCAAAACCGATGCCGAACTTGAATCCATCATCCGCCCCTATCTTGAATCCATATCGGAAAACGGCCGCATTATAAGGGCCCACAAGGGACTGACTGCCACGGCGGTCTGGTCTGTAAACTCTTCCCTTTCAGGTTGACGGAATGCCTGAAGTTTTCTTTATTTCATCAAACACGCCGATTTTTTTGCATCCTTCGAGAAAAGCTGTTTTCAGAAAATTGCTGTTGGCAGTGGGATCATTCCTGGTTTGCTGTTGTAAGGTCGTCAGCAATGTTTCCGGTTCCATGCCATGATCATGCAGAATACGGACCTGTTCCAGCCAGTCTTTGGCATCACTGCTGCAGCATTTGTCTTTGTAGCGCTCATCGATTCCGTAAACCTCCCGCCATGTCTCGATTTCCTCATGGACTGTAGACGGTCCAAAGGTGAGCTGAATATTGGCAGGTTCCAGCCGATCAATATCCGGTGAATCGAGATCGATGGTAATCTCAATGGCATGGCATATATCGGCGTAGGGATAGAATGCTTTTCGCCGTCCGGTTGCATTATGGGCCGGGTCCTTGGAATGTTTGCAGGTGCTGTTGCAGTCATGGCAAGTCGGGGCCAGATTACGGAAATTGATGGTGTTGAAGGGATAGAGAGCCTTGGGGAGGTAATGGTCATAAGCATCCCGTTTACTGCGGTTCACCCCCTTGATATCGATGAGGCCGCAAAAGGGGCATTTGCCGGTTCCGTTAACCAGCATGAAAGCGTGGTAGTGGTCAGCGATAAGGCCGATTTTTTCCCTCAACGCTGCAAGGTCGAGCAACTGTTGGGAATAGAGACCCTTAAAAAACATGGCCAATTGATCGCTCAGATCGGGATGAAGCGCTCTTAAATCCGCGTAGCGGGCAATCTGTAAGGCCGGGTCGTTGGCACAGATTTTTTCTATGTCGTTGTTGGCACGACACCACTGTTTCATCTGATCGGTCTGCTGAGGGCTCAACACCGCAAAAAGTTCGTAGATGCCTTTAATGTCATTGTAGAATTGTCTGCCGCGCTCAGGCGCTTTGGCTGAAAAACCGAAACAAGACATGATTTCTTTCAAATCAGGCTCTGCCTCAAAAAGATCAGGGCTGAATTCCAGACCTATGGGTGCCATGCACCACACCTGATAAAAGATGAAGTCGATATATGCCTGCATTTTCTCCATCGCGTGCGGAACATATTGATAGGCAGACAGCATTAATCCAGACCCTCCATACTGTCGAGAATGGTCTTGATGAGCAGGAGTTTTTCCACCGAGTCGCCAAGCTGACGGTTGATCTCGGAGATGAGCCGCTCCTTGTCTTCACCTTTCTCAAAGCGCTGCCGCAGTCCCTCCAGTATCGCCTTGGCATGGCCGCTGATGGTTTCCCTCTTGCCAAAAGTGGACATGGTGATTTTGTTGATGGACGCGCCCAGGGTGTTATAGTCAGGATGGCTGACGGAAACCGAGCCGTTATCTTTCTTGAAAACCAGAACTTTTTCAGGTCTGCTGTCCGAGATCAGAAACGGCGTGTGGGTGGTGATCAGCATCTCCTGGCCTTCAGCATCCCCGAAACACTGATGCAGACGGGTGATAAAGTTTGAGCGCCAGTCCGGGTTGAAATGGGTTTCGGGTTCGTCCAGCAGAAACAGGCTTCGGGTGTTTTTGAACAGCAGGCAGAGACCCAGAGTGTGCAGCAGCTGGTGTTCACCGTCGGAAAGGCTTTTCAGCATCATCGGCACGGCCACATCCGATTTACGGAACCGGACGGATTCGAATCGCATGATGCACTCATCTGAGGCCAGGGTCGAAACCGTCTCACTCACATAATGGCTGTCGGACCGGTATAGATCAGCCTTCAATGGGTCGCCCACCGCATAAAGGTTGAGGGTCAGCAGAACCTGAAACGCCTGGAAAAGAGCAATCGGGGACTTGTTTACCTCAAAATCGAAATTCTTGCGGAAAGCCTCGCGGGTCGCTTCGTTTATGTGGTAATCAAGATACAGGGTGTCGTCGGTTTCATCCACATACCAGCAGGTGGCGCAGCGTTTCAGACGGGGGACAATCTTGTCGGATTCTTCTTCGCCGTCGAGCAAATGCACCAGATTGACCCGGTACCGGCTTGCCGAGGCCTCGTCTTCAACGGCTGTCAGGGCCGGATGGTTTCTGACAATCTCCTCGATGGACTCTTGCTTGCTTTCATCCTGACTGCCGAAGGCCTGAATTCGGCTTTCGTTAACCTCGATGCTGCGGCGGAGAATGATGCGGAATTCATTCAGCTCCTCTATGTTTACATCCTCGCGGAATGGTTTGAATGCGTCGGCATCCTGAAACAAGAGGTTGCAGAGCAGGATGGCCTGGCTGAAACCGCCGTCGAGATAGACCAGCCGGGATTCCGGTCGGCCGGGATAGGACAACTGATCCTCAAGCGCCTGCCGGTATTCATCAAACTGGATAAAGCGCATCTTGAAAAACGGCAGGCTGAGGATTTCATTCTCGCCGGAAGAATAGCCGAGGATATAATCCGGCAGCAATTGCCGGGCATGGGTCTGGCCGAGGGGCGGCTCAAGCGGGTCCTGCTGATCCTCATGGTTGAGCAAAAACCATCTTGGTGTTTTATTTGGTTCTTTGACGATTCGGACATGAACATGCCCATTGTCATCCTTTTTCAAAGGCTCCTGCGGGCGGATCAGGTATTCAATCTCGAAGCCGTCCGGGATCGCTTTCTCACTTCGGAAGCCATCCTGGTTTTCCTGTTCCTCATGGCGGAAGCTGTCCGGCAGGTTTGTAAGATAGATGCATTCCAGGTGATAGAAGATTGCCGCCAGCACCTCCAGCAGGTTGGACTTGCCGCTGCCGTTGGGACCAGCGCAGACAAAGGGGGCAAAGCCTTTTTCCTCCTGCAAATCCCATTCGCTCCGGAAGCAATACTCAAAACCCGCTTGCAGACTGCGGAAGCCCTTTGGATCAGTGATTTTCAGGCGCAGCAGCTTCATCCGGCATTATCCCTTAGCTGCTATGATATGGACGCAGTTGTCTATAGGGTCGTATGTCTGGTTCAGACGTCCGGTCTCCAATGCCTCAAACACCCAGGCTTTGAGTTCGTCATACTCTGCCGCTCCCCATTCCGGTGCGTCATCATCCGCCAGCTCCCTGAGTCTTTGCTGGGAGGCTTCCATAAAGGGTTGGACTGAAAAAGGGGAATCCTTCCAGTGTTCGAGCCAGGCGGTCAACCACTGGTCGAGCAGCGCCTTGCGGCCTGCTGGAGTCAGATATGTGGCAAGTCCTGCCGGTGCAGGCAGTCCGAATTGTGGCTTCGTGGGATGGCTATCCTCTGTCTCCGATTTTTCGGTCTCCGTGAGTTTCTCGCTTTCTGTGGGAAGTGGCACCCTTGATAAATTTAATTCATCCTTGAATGCCTTTTGGCTCAGGACGCCATAGAGTCTTTCCAGATCAGCAAGGTTTTGCTGGTATCGAGACTTGATACCTTCGACTTTTTCGACAATGGTGGCGAATTGTCTTTGAAGTTCGATAGGCGGGAGAGGAAGAGGATAATCTAACAACATGGTTTGGTTGATAAAGGGAAGGTCAAGTTGTTTTACCTTTTCACGGATTGGAGCATATTGGAAGGCAGTAGCCAAGTAGACAGGATCGAGCTTCTCCTCATCAAGTATCTCGATCGCAATGGCGTTGTCAGTTACCCAAGATGGCCCTCTGGTGAGATGAATAATGCCGCATTGTTGTCCGACTCGCCCTGCAACCACAACAGGTCTGTCATACAGAGGCTTAAGAGCCCATCCATTAACACCATTGCCACCATATATCGGAAAAGGAGTTACAGTTTCGGAAAGCACTGATTTGCTCGACTTGCCACTTCGAGCCCTGAGATATAGCCGAAGCTTTTCTAATGGAAAGAGCGCTCGCTTTGCTGGTATATCACCGAACATCCCCAGAAAGGCACTTTTGAGCAGGTCGCCGAGTTTTTGCAGGTGTTGTTTGCGCCGGGCGATCAGCCCTTCCACCTTGCCGAGCAGATGGGCAATGCGCTTTTGGTTGTCGAGCTCTTCGGGCATCGGAATTTCGTAATCCTGAATCTCGCCAAGACTAATAGCTGGATAGGCCGGGTCCTTGATTAGAATAGAAGGTGGAAATTGTTTGAGAGCAAGTCGGAGGTATTCCGTATGAACATTGTCTTTCGGTGTCAGAATCGCCAAATGACTGACGACATATGCAGGATTCTGTAGGACGTAAATCCGATCCTTGGTTGCAGACATGCCGCTTTTTGCAAAAAGAATTGACCCTTGCGGGTATAGCTTCAGCTTTCTATTTTTTGCTGTTTCTGCGGGCACCAGTTCAAGATCGGCTTCTTTTTTTCCAGATAGCAAATCCTCCAGACTGCCAGCACGGACGAAGGGGATCCCGCTGTCAGAAAACTCATTCTGTTTTGGGGCTCCCTGGCCAGCTGAAACGTTTGTGACCGTGCGAAGGGCAACTTTTCTCATCCAATCATCCCCCGCAACTCCAGCAATTCCCGCACAATCCCGGTCTTTATTTTGGTCAGGTCATCATCTTCCATCTCACCTACTTCTGTCTGAATCAACCGTTTCAGAATCTCTGCTGGTGCTTCATATTCCACTTCTTCAAACACATCTTCCTTGTAGCGGAAGAGCGAGAGGTCATAGCCTTCGGCCTCGATATCGGCGCGGGGCGCCATAAAATATTTCTGGGTGCGGTCGGTGTCGGTTTTTGGATCGCGGGCATGGAACCTGGCCACGATGTCCTGCAAATCACCAAAGCCTTCCTGTTTGGTGCGTTTGTCGTCCAGCGAGTAGCCGTCGGCTTTCATCTCATAGAACCAGACGTGTCCGGTGGCGGGTTGGGTGACCTTGTCCTTGGGTCCCCAGACCTTTGTGAAGAGCAGGATGGCAGTGCTGACCCCGGCGTAGGGTTTGAACACGCCGCTGGGCATGGTGATGACGGCCTTGAGGTCGCAGCGCTCGATCAGCATGCGGCGCAGGGTCTTGAATGCCGTGCCGGAGCCGAACAGCACCCCTTGCGGCACGATGACGCAGGCAGTGCCGCCTTTTTTGAGCAGGCGGAAGATGTTTTCCACAAAAAGCAGTTCGGTCTTGGTGGTGGAAAGCGTCAGGTTCTCGTTGATGTCACCCTTGTCAATGCTGCCGGTAAAGGGTGGGTTGGCCATGACGATGTCATACTCAGCTTCTTCAAGATAGCTTTTGCTCAGGGTGTCCTTGTAGTCGATGTTGGGCTCGTCAATGCCGTGCATCATCAGATTCATCAGGCCCAGGCGCACCATGGTGGTTTCAAAGTCATAGCCGAAGAGGGAGTTTTGCAGAATGGCCTGGGCCTTTTCGGTCAGCCCGGCTGCCAGCGAGGTGCGGGCAAAACCGTCTTCGTCGGGCAGCAGATCCTTGGATCCGGCCCTTTTTGCGAGTTCGGTGACAATGTATTGATATGCTCCCAGGAGAAAACCCGCCGAGCCGCAGGCCGGGTCTGCAATGTGGTGGCCAAGCTGGGGCCGCACCAGCTCGGTCATGAGCTTGATGATGTGGCGCGGGGTGCGGAACTGGCCATTTTTTCCGGCTGTGGCAATCTCGGAGAGAAGCATTTCATAGACATCCCCCTGGATGTCCTGGAAGGCCTGGCCCTTCTCCCGGGAATCCTTTTCCATGATCTCGAAGATTTCATCCACGGTTTTTGTCGCTTCCACCAGCAGCCTGCCGTTTGGAATAATGAAGACGGCATTCTTCATGTGCCGGGTAAAGCTGGATTCAGCCCCGTTCATGTCCTGGAGAAAGGGGAAGACCTTGGTCTGAACATGCCGGAGCATCTCATCGGCAGGTTTATTTTTAAAATCACCCCAGCGCAGAGTGGATTTTAAGACAGCATACTGCTCCGGTTTTTCATGATTGCGGTATTCGGGCGGAATCCAGATGCCCTCGAATTTGGAGGTATAAGGCTCGCCGGTCCACTCTGCATCGGCCTGCTTTTTCTGGTCCAGCTCGTCGAGCCGCTTCATGAACAGGAGGTAGGTGATCTGTTCGATGGCGGTGAGCGGGTTGGAAATGCCGCCGGCCCAGAATTTGTTCCAGAGCTGGCCGATCTTGGCTTTGAGTTCAGGATTGTTTTGCAGCATGAATTAAATTTCCTTGTTAAGATGTTTCAGCAAATTGCGCCCTTTGTCTGTGAGCCGGTATTGCTGAAAACGGCTTCTGGGTTTTTCAGGAAGGGTCATTTCGAGGAGTCCTTGTCCAAGCAGATGTTGGAGCCTTTTTTTAAAGTTCCCTGTTCTTCCGGAATAACCCAGGGCTGTAAGAAGTTCCCGGCCGCTTTTCTCTTTAAGGCTGCATGCCTTCAGGATATCCACCTGCCAGGAAGCCAGTTCGACTTGGGCCTCGACTTGGGCCTCGACTTGGGCCTCGCCGCCAAAAGGTTTGGCATAATGAAAAACGACGCGCAGGAAATTGGGGAAGATTTTAAAAACGCTCCGGTCGTATTTTTCCAGAATCCGGGGAACGCCGGAACCCAATTGCTCCACGAGTTCAAGATCCCGGAAGACCCTCATGATTTCCTTGTTCCGGGGTGAGGAATACCCCCCGAAGAAATCATCCAGCTCAACGCCATAGGGCAGCCCGCCGGAGGAAGTGATTTCCAGGCGGTCTTTGAAGAATTCGAATTTGGGGGAAGCACCGTTGGAATAATCGTTGTGGACCACGGCATTGACCGCGGCCTCCCGCAGGGCCCTGGGATCGATCATGGGGCGCTCCTCGCGCTCCATCTTTCCGATGCGGGTGTAGATGGTGTTTTCGACATCCATGCGGGACAGCACTTCCTTAAGCGCTCTGACAAGACAGCAGCGGCCGTAATCCTGATTTTCAATAAGGTCGTCCCGGCTGATGCCGCGATACTTGGCCACCTGGACGGACACGCCGTTTTCATCGGCCAGAAGATAGGCGGCATAATTGGGCTTGCCGCCCGGTGTCAACAGCTCAAGGTTCTGCATGAATGCGGAGTTGAGCGTCAGGCCCCGCGCATCATAATAGATTTTGAGCTGCTCAAAAGTCAGTCCCAGTCTTGTCGAT
>MGTJ01000038.1 GCA_001799395.1 Desulfobacterales bacterium RIFOXYA12_FULL_46_15
AAAAAAGCAGTGGCATCATATTTTCCCCCTTTAAGAAACTTGTTCCAATACGGTTTCTTTTTTTTTTCGCTTATATCAAGCGGAAATGTCATAAAAAAAATACATGATCGTTATGACCACGATGATGAATAATAAAGTGATGCCTGAACCGGCCCTGACATAGTCCATGACCTTGTATCCGCC
This sequence comes from Desulfobacterales bacterium RIFOXYA12_FULL_46_15, assembly GCA_001799395.1. Taxonomy (GTDB): domain Bacteria; phylum Desulfobacterota; class Desulfobacteria; order Desulfobacterales; family Desulfobacteraceae; genus Desulfobacula. The sequence goes on from MGTJ01000038.1 coordinate 184, forward strand.
CGGCCTCATGATCAGGGCATTGACCTGATTGGTGGGCAGGATAAAAGTATTGGAGGCAGCCAGGGCCACCAGGAGGGCTGCCATCCTCGGATCAGCCCCGCACTGAAGGGCCAGGTTCATGGCCAGGGGAATCATGAGGACCGTGGCACCCACATTGGATGTCACCAGGGTGAAAAAAGAGGTCAAAAGGCCGATGAGCAGAAACAGGACAAGGGGCGTCAAAAATGACTGCATCAGGTGGGCGAGGCTTGTCGCAAGATACAGGGCAGCCCCGGTTTTTTCAAAGGCAAGGCCAAAGGGGATGAGTCCTGCCAGGAGAAATACCGTCATCCAGTCAACCCCCCGGTAGGCCTCATCCAGGGTCAGAACCCGGGTCAGGATCATGGCAATGGCTCCGGTGAGAAGGGCAATGGGCAGTTGAACCTTGAATCCCAGGGCCAGGACCAGGGCAAGAGCAAAGCTGCCGGCTGCAAAGCCTGCTTTTTCAGGGTGAAGGACTTCGTTTTTAATATGTTCGGTAAAGGCCAGATCTTTTTTTTGCCTGACTAGGTGAAATTTTTCCCATTCTCCGAACATGAGCAAGGCATCCCCGGGCTGGATCCTTATCTCCGAGATATCTTCAAACATGGCTTTATTCTTTCTATAAAGGGCAATGGGGTTTACCTGGTATCGTTTCCGGAAATAAACTTTGTGAAGGGTCTTTCCCACCAGTTCCGATCTTGGCGTGACAACGGCTTCCATGACCCCGGCATTGTCCGGGGACAGGATTTCGCCCATGTGGTTGAGTTCATCATGCAATTCCCAGCCCAGATCCTGTGTGAGGCGATGGATATGATCCGTGTTGCTGATGATGCCGATGACATCGCCGGGTTCAATGATATCTGACCGGGAGGGGACCTGGATGGTCGTTTTTTTCTTTTTTTGCCCTTTTTTACAGATACAGATAACGGTCGAATGATATTTCGGCCGGATGAAAAGCTCATCCAGTCTTTTTGTTAAAAAATCTTCCGGCACAGTCAGTTCATAGGCCTGATGGATTTCCCGGCCATAGGTGCATTCGAGTTCGTGCCCCAGGAGGAAGAGGTCTTTATCTTTTACAGTAACAGCCGGCAAGACTAGTTTCCTGAAAACCATAAAATAAATGATAGCGGAAGCTACAAGTGCAATGCCGATGGGCGTGACACTGAAAAGGCCGAAGGGTTCAAAGGGGTTTTCCTTGAAGAGGATTTCGTTATTGGACCAGAAGGCGGCCATGAGGTCATTCAGGAGAATGAGCGGGCTGGACCCCACCAGGGTGACGCAGCCGCCAAGAACAACGCAATAGCCCATGGGAATGAGAATCCGGGATACAGAGACATTGACCTGGCGGCAAATCCGGCTGGTCACAGGAAGAAACAGAGCTGCCGCCCCGATATTCTGCATAAAGCTTGAGATAAAGGCTGCCGAGGCTGAAACCAGGATCATGATCCTGGCCTCGCTTTTACCGGCCACCCGGAGGATGAGCCGGGCCAGATGGTTCATGACCCCTGTTTTCTCCAGGCCCTCTCCGATAATAATGGTCGCAATGATGGATACTACGGCACTGGAACTTAGGCCCGATATGGCTTCAGCCGGGGAAATCACCCCGGATAACGGCAGAAGCGCCATCATCAGAAGCCCTGCCATATCCACCCGGACCAGGTCAAAAATGAAGAGCAGGGCCACAAATATCAGAAAGGCGAATACGATTATCATGTCCTGGGTCAAGGGAATGGGTGCCATTTTGTCCTCTGTTTTTAATTCTCTATTTTTTTTCCTGACTTTATGTAAGAATACGACAATAGTCAAGATACCTGTTAAGGATGATCCCTCACTTGACAGGAAGGATAAACTTCGTGAACACCAATAAGGAAAGAGCGATGAAAAAAACAGGTGAACTCCTGATGGGCAAAGACCCGTTTGAGGAGATCCTCATGGGCAATGAGGCCGTTGTCAGGGCCATGATTGAAACCGGGACAAAGGTCGCGGCTTCCTATCCCGGCTCTCCGACCCCTGAGATGGCTGCCGCCATCTTAAGTATTCCTGAAGATCAGCGGCCTTTTTATTTTGAATTTTCCGTCAATGAAAAGACGGCAACGGAAGTGGCTTTCGGAGCGGCCTTAAACGGGAACCTGTCCTGCGCCTTTTTCAAGAGCGTAGGGCTGAACGTGGCCCTGGACAGCTTTGTCCAGTTGAGTCTCATGAACATCACCGGCGGCATGGTGGTGGTTCTGGGTGATGATCCGGGTGCCAATTCATCCCAGAATGAACAGGACAATCGAAATATCTATAAAATGTCCAGGGTGGCGGTGCTGGAACCTGCTTCCCCAAAAGAGGCCTATGAATATTATAAACATGCCGCAGCCCTGGCTGTAAAGGAACAGACCATTGTGGTTCTCAGGCTCACCACCCATGTCTGCCACGCCCGGCAGAAGATCAGGTTCAGCGCTTATGAAAACTCTGTACCTGCCAGGACAAATTTCAACCAGGCCAACGGGCCCTATATTGCCTTGACCGCCATGGCTCTGGACATGAAACGAAAATCCGTTCAAAAGCTGAAACGGGCCGGGCAGTATATCAAACAAACCGGCCTGAACAAGGAAATAACTTCAAAAAACAGCAGAAAAAAAGGCATCATCACCTCCGGCCTTACCTTTCTATCGGTCCTGGATGTACTTGAACTGAGTTCTTACCAGCCTGATATCCTGAAACTAGGAGCTGTGAACCCGCTTGAAGAAAATATCATACTTTCATTTTTAAATTCCCACGAAGAAGTCCTTATCCTGGAAGAACTGGATGATATTCTCGAACTTCAGATCAAGGCCCTGGCCTATGACCACGGCATGAAAACAAAATTGAAAGGCAAAACCGAAGATGAGGATTTTGTGGGGGAATACACACCGGATAAGACTATGGATAAGCTTGCTGCTCTATGGCCGGACATGGTTACACAGTATCCCCTGCCGCCTGCCCTGCCTTTTCCCGTGCCGCAGAGACCGGCCCAGATGTGTCCGGGCTGCGGTCATAGAAGCGCCTTTTTCGCCATTAAAAAAGCCTTGGAAAAAGAAGATGTCACCGTGGCCGACATCGGCTGTCATACCCTGGGGTATATGCCGCCCTATGAGATGGGAGAGATTCTGCTGTGCATGGGTGCTTCCACCGGCATGGCCTCGGGGTTGTCCCTCTTTAATGATAAAAAACGGGTGGTGGCCTTTTTAGGGGATTCCACCTTTTTTCATGCCGGGCTTCCGGGCCTTATCAATACAATCTTCAACCGGCACAATATCACCCTGATCCTCATGGAAAACGGGACCACGGCCATGACCGGCCACCAGGATCATGCCGGCAGCGTCATTCCTGTTGAAAATCTTTTAAAAGGGCTCGGTATTGAAAGTATTCTCTCCTGCGATACCTATAACCAGTCAAAACTGACGGAACTTGTCAAAACATCCCTGGGCATCAAGGGCATCAGCGTTGTGATTGCCAAACATCCCTGCATGCTGAAATTCACCCGGCAGAAGAGAAAACAGCCGGGTTTTATCCGGACCCATGTGGACATTGACCCGCAACTCTGCAACCAGACCCATGACTGCGTGGAACGGTTCGGATGCCCGACCTTTATACGAAAACCCGGCGGCAGCGTTTCCACCCATCCGGACCTGTGCATCGGGGACGGATCATGCCGTCAGACCTGTCCTGAAAAAGCCGTTGTCTTTGGCAAGGAGGCAAAATGAAACCCTTTAATATTTATATCATTGGTGTGGGCGGCCAGGGCATCGGCCTCTTGAGCCAGGCACTTTTGAGGGGCATCGATCATGCAGGAATTAACGCCATTGCCGTTGACACCCACGGGCTTGCCCAAAGGGGCGGTATTGTGGTATCACAGATCCGGTGTGGTGACCCTGTCCATTCTCCACTGATCCTGAAAAACAATGCGGATCTCGTTCTCGGCATGGAAATCCATGAGGCCCTTCGGGGAGCTTCCCTGGCCCTGAAAAAGGGCGGGGCCCTTGTTTTTCTCGATGTTTCGTGGCAGCCCCTGCCTGTGCGCCTCGGCCAGTCCCCGGAGATCACCCGTGAAGATGTGATCAGGGCCTGCGGTGCGGTCAGGGCCATCCCCATCCGTGTGGAGACCGGTACCTTATCCGATACCCGCATGCAGAATATGGCCCTCCTGGGCGCCGTATCAAAGCACGGGCTCATCCCCGGCGTGGACAAAGCCCATTTCGACGCAGCCCTGGAAGACCTTTTGTCCGGCGATATGCTAAAAAAGAACCGGGCCGTGTTTGATACCTGGTTCGAGGAGGGGGAGTAATAATTACCCCATGAGAACACAGCAGAAGATACGTTTATGTTTATTGATTCACCTGAAACTTATCAATATTCAGGTTCATTAGGGGAGTCATTATGTCCGGCATACCTGTTGATAAAGATCCAAATCGTTCTGCATATTCCAGGGAGTTGGAATTTTTGTCTCAAACAGCAGCAGAGCTTTTTGATATTTTACCGGAACAAAATATTTATGAGGTGATCGGAAACCGGCTGAAAGAGATTGTCGGGAATGCCATCGTCATGATCACCGAGTATGATAAAGACACCTGTCTTTTTCATGTGAAATGTTTAAAAGGGACAGGAGGATTTACCGGGAGCATCATCAAACTGTTAAAAAAGAATCCCAAAGAAATCACTGTGAGGATAGATGATCCGGAAGCAATGAAAATGCTTTTGACCGGGAAAATGGTCAATGGCCCTGAGGGGCTTTACGAACTCAGTTTTAAAGCCATCCCGAAACCGGTTTGCCAAGCCATCGAAAAATTGCTCGATATCGGTATTATTTATGTGATGGGCTTTGTCTGCCGGGGAGAATTGTTTGGAGATGCCGTCATTATCTGTCGTCAGGGGGAAAACCAGGCCCTGATAACAAAGAGGATTCTGTTGATTGAAACATTTATCAACCAGGCTGCTCTTGCCTTGCATAGAAAAAGGGCTGAGGCTGCTTTGCATACGGGTGAGCGGCGGTTTAAAGAATTGATTAAAAATTCATCAGATTCTATTACAATCCTGGATAAAGACGGGATGCAGGTCTTTGTCAGCGATGTTGTCGAACCTATGCTGGGGTATCATCCTTCTGAATTAATGAATATTCCGGTAATAAAAGAAATGATCCATCCTGAGGACCGGGATCATACCCAGGCCGCTTTTTTAAAAATCATACAGGAAGGGCAGGGCTCGGTACAATACCGGCACAGGCACAAAAACGGGTCCTGGGTGTATCTGGAAGCATGGGGTACAAATCAGTTGGATAATCCCGATATCAGGGGGATTGTTGTTAATGTCCGGGATATCAGCGGGCGAAAACAGATAGAAGATGCCTTAAGAAAAAGCGAGGAAATCCACAGAAAATTTATTGATCATGCTCCCATTGGTATGTTTATGTCAAATTTATCCGGAGAATTTACCTATTCAAACAAAAAACTTGAGGAAATCACAGGCTATACAAAAAAAGAATGGCTCTGTAAAACCTATCATTCCATTGTTTATCCGGATGATATGGAATTTGTCCAAAATAAAATCAAAAGCCGGCAAGAGGGAAAAACAGACACGGATTCCTATGAAATAAGAATTTTTAATTCCAAAAATGAAATACGCTGGATAAGGGTCACTTCAGAATCTGTTTTTGAAGATGTAAAAGGATCAAAAAAAATTACCGGGACCCAATCCTTTATTGAAGATATCACACAGGTAAAACGCGCCGGACATATTACCAAGACCTTATTTGCCATTTCAAATGCAGTGACGGTTACTGAAAACCTGGCAGACCTTTATCAACAGATTCACCATTTATTGGGAGAAGTGTTTGATGTCACTAATTTTTTTATCGCCATTGTGGATACAAAACAAAAAACCCTTTACTTCCCATATTATGTGGATACAAAGGATGATGATTTTTCTTCAATCAAAAATTTTAATGAAAAAGAGTCATTAAGCGGTCTTATCGTTTCTCAACAGAAACCCATTCTTTTGAAAAAGCAGGAGCTTGAAAAAAGGGCGGCAAAAAAAGGCGTCTGGGGGCCTGTACCACTGATCTGGATGGGAGTTCCATTAATGATAGGAGATGAGGTGACCGGGGTGATTGCCGTACAGAGCTATACGGATGCCGGTTTATATAATGAAGAGGATCTGCAGATATTATCATCTGTTTCCGATCAACTGGCCATTGCCATTGAACGAAAGCTGACGGAAGAAGCCTTAAGAAAAAGCGAGGCGCTTTTCAAACTGATTACCGAGAATACCAGCGCCCTTGTTTCCATCTTTGATTCAAATGCTGATTATGTTTTTGCAAGCCCGTCCCATGAGCAGTTGGGATTTAAACCCGAAGAACTGATGGGAAAATCCGGTTTTACGATGATGGTTGAGGAGGATATCGGGCCTTTGCTTAAACACCTGGACAATGCAAAAAAAAGAGAAGCCTCAAAGGCGTTTTTAAATTACAGGCTTAAAGATAAAACCGGCAGTATCCATTATTTCAGCGGTTCTTTTGATGCAGTATTCAAACCGGACGGGTCCCTTGAAAAAATTATCTGTATCGGCGAGGACATCACTGAATTACGGGAGGCCCAGTCTGAAAAAATGGAGGCGCTTTCCCTGGCGGCAAAAGCTGAAAAACTTGCCCTGGTGGGACAGATTGCAGGAAAAATAGCCCATGATTTCAACAATATCCTGGGTGTGGTCATGGGCAATGCCGAGCTTGCCCTCCTGGACTGTCCCCATCAATCCACAAAAAAAACACTGGAGCTGATTTTTGAACAGACCCTTAGGGGGAAAAATCTGACAAAGAATCTGGTAGCCTTTGCCAGGGACCAGGAACCCAGACAGGAATTTTTCCCCATTGATGAAAAGATGGAGCTTGTCATCAACCTCTTAAGAAAGGATTTGGAAGGGATACATGTGGTCCGGCAATATGGTGATGACGTGCCTGAACTGCTGGCTGATCCGGGTATGATGGAACATGCCATTGTGAATCTGGTTCAAAATTCAATTCACGCCGTAAGCCTTGTGGAGCGACCGGAAATCATCATCCGCACCTGCCATGGGGGAGAATTTATTTATTTGGAGATTGAAGATAACGGGTGCGGCATTCCGCATGAATTTCTCAGCGAAATTTATGAACCTTTCTTTACCCTTAAAGGCAGCAAAGATAAAGCAGGCATGTATAAACCCGGCATCAAAGGAACCGGTTACGGTATGTCCAATGTGAAAAAATATGTGGAACAGCATAAGGGAACAATTTCTGTTTATTCAGAACTGAAAAAAGGGACAAAGGTGGTCATAACGCTGCCGATAACCCAAAAAGAATTAACTGCCGAAGAAATAAAAGAAGTTAAAAAGGAACCTGTCTGCTTTAGAACATATATCCTCCTGGTTGAGGATGAACCGGCCATCTCCGATATCCAGTACCGGATACTGACCCAGGAGCCCTTTCATCATAAGGTGGATATAGCCGGTAACGCCCAGGTTGCCATAGATCTATTGAACAGGAACACCTATGATTTGATCAGCCTGGATTATCTTCTTCCGGGAGAACTCAACGGCATGGATATCTATCATCATATCCGGGGAAAAAACAAAACCGTTCCCATTGTTTTTATTTCCGGCAACATAGAATTTCTGGAATCCATAAAAGACTTGAAGCAAAAAGACCCTTATATCGATCATCTGCCAAAGCCCTGTAAAAACATGGAGTATATCAGCTGTATCAATAATTTGCTGATAAAATAATTCTGTTTTCATTCAATTCCTGGGATAGAATAACCGGCATGGGTTTCATGGAATCACGGGAATCCTTTCTTCCCTTGAGATAAGACCCTTATACGGCCCCAGCAAGGCTTCATATTTTTGATGGTAATATTCGGGCAGGACATTTGATTCTCCTTCATGAAACGCTCTGAAATGCCAGTCTGTTTTCAACAGGACAAGGATCTGGCGCATGGAGCGGATCATGAGCCTCAGGCTCAGATTCCGGATGGGATGATAGAATTTGAATACAGGGGTTTCAGTCGTTCTGACGGAACGGGCAAGCATGGACAAGGAAGTCATATGGGTAAAAATGGCTATCAGTTTTTCATAAAACTCCTGGGGACTGTAATTTTTCAATGTGGTGGCAAGATAGGGCTTGCAGTAAAACGTGAAAGGCAGTGAGGTTAATATCCTTTTGTCTTTAAGATACCTTTCAAACAAGGGAGTCCCGCCGAATGGGGCGGGGATGTTCAGGGAATGCGATACATAGGGGGTCCGGGTAATGAATTCATTATTTAACAGAACCGGGGCATCCCCTTCATCCATATCCAGCCCGAACAGGAGATTGGCCTGGATAATGGGAATATACCGGTGGATGAGATTAAAATGGTCCACAACCTCATCCAGCTTTTCCCCGGCCGAAGCAGTGCCTTTGATCCCTGCTTTTTTTGAGTAAGCACTCCAGGACTCAATTCCAGGGATCACGCAAAGACATCCTGCCTTTTCCAGTCTTTTAAGGCGGTCTTCGGTCAATGAACTCAGCGATCCCTCCGTCAGAAACCAGCGTTTTCCAGGGTGAGGAATTTTTTCTATGACAGCCATGATCTCATCGAATTTTATTCCGAAATTGGGGTCATAAAAATTAATCCTTACCTTTGGAAAATGTTTGGCAACAAATAAAAGATCCTGTTCAACCCTTTCAAGGGACAAGGGGTTGTAAGGGCTGTTCCAGTCCACACAGAAATCACAGGCATAAGGGCATCCTGTGCTGGAAAGGATGGGGATGAAGACAAACGGCAAAGGCCTTGATTTCCAGAAACTCGCAATTCTGATTTCCGGCAGCCGCTCTTCAATACAGGGAAGTTCTTTTAACCTGCGGGTGGTTGTTACGATCTCTTTTCGTGGGAAATCCCTTAAGATTTCCTTTACCAGGGTTTCATCACATTCTTTGACCACCACGTCAAAAAAACGCAGGGCATCGGACGGGAACTGCTTTGCATGGGGGCCGCCAAGGACCGTCAGAATTTCCGGCTTCTGCAATTTCAAGCGTTTGGCAAGGGCATAGGCAAGACCGCTGCCCCTTGAGAAACAGGAAAAAAATACCACATCCAGGTCATTGGGAAGAAGGCTTAAAGGGTTTCTCCGGCCATAATAGGTTGCATAAAAGACATGGTGGCCGAGATTCCTGCACCAGACGCTCACGGCCTGAGACATGATGCCGGCATATTGCTTGACCACAAAATAATCATGGGGCATTTCGGCAAGGGACCCTTGAACATCTTCACATAAAAGATCCAGGACACCGATTTTCATCATCAGACCCCTTTCTTTACTATATATAAATAAACAACTGGAAAAACATTAAATTGCATTATGCAATTATCAATTTTATTTCCAAAAATCAATAAAAGAGATGTCTGATCTGATCCTCAACCGTTCATCTTTTGATTTTGAGGTTTCACCCCCTCATTTTTACAATCTGTCTTAATGAGATTGCAGTGTTAAAAAAAATACTGCTAAAACCAGGAAACATCAAAACATGAGTCTGATGTTTTTAAACCTGTAACCAATATAAGGAATAAGGAGAAACAAAAATGAAATCCGTGAGTATTTTAATCTTTTTATCCGTCATGCTGACGGTTGCGTTTCTGACAATGGCTTTTGCAGACGGGTCCGGAGCAGGGACAGGCGATCTGGTTATCACTGTCGAAGGATTTGAAAATTCAGAGGGTGTAGCCAGAATTGCACTGGTCAATTCCAAGGAAAACTTTAGCGAAGAAACGCCTTTTAAAGGCTATGAATGCAAGATCGTCCACAACAGGGCTATTAAAACCCTTTCCCTTCCTTACGGGGAATATGCGGTTAAGGTTTTTCACGATGAAAACCGCAATGGCGAACTGGATAAACGGCTTTTCGGAATCCCGGCAGAAGCCTATGGCTTTTCAAATGATGCAAGGGGAACCGTAGGCCCCCCTGAATATGAAAAAGCGGCATTTAAACTGGAGGTTCCAAAAAAAGAAATCACCATTACCATAAAATAATCTTGAAAGGAGATTTGTGATGAAACAGCCCGGAACTTTATCCAGACGCCATTTTATAAAAACCCTTCTGATGGCATCCAGCGCAGCAGCTATTGACTGGACAGGCTTTGGAAAACTTGCCCGTGCCATTCCCGATAAAAAACAGTTTCCTGTTGTCGTGATCGGCGCAGGGCTTGGCGGCCTTGTTTCTGCTGCGTATCTGGCAAAATACGGCTTTAGCGTCACCCTCATGGAGCAGCATACAATTCCCGGAGGATACGCCACCTCCTTTGACCGGGGCGATTTCACCTTTGATGTGTCCTTACATGCCACTGTGGCCGAACATGCCATGCCCCAGATGATCCTGTCCGATCTCGGGATTTGGGACAAGCTCAAGGTGGCCTATACGCCGGAACTCAGGCGTATCATAACCCCGAAATGGGATATCACCCTTCCGGCAAAAAATCCGGAAGGAGTTAAGCAAGCGCTTTCCCGGGTTTTCCCCCATGAAAAACAGGGCATCCATGATTTTTATTCGGAAATGGAGCAGGTGATTGCAGAGCTCTGGGAAGGCAAACAGGGCGGTATTTCCATGATGGCCAAACTTGAACCCCTGACCCTTGAACAATGGATGTCCCTGCATGTCAAAGATCCTGACGTAAAATACTGCCTGGCCGCCTTTTCCGGTTATTACGGACTTTTACCGGACAGCATCAATGCCTTATTCTATGCCGTTGCCACAGGGGAATACCTGGTCCGCGGCGGTCAATATTATAAGACAAGATCCCAGGATCTGAGCAATGCCCTTGCCGGCGCTATTGAGGAAAACCAGGGGAAAATCCTTTATCAAACAGAAGCCGGGCAGATTATTTTTGACCAGGACAATCGGATATCCGGCGTCATGGACAAAAAAGGCGTCTTCTATCCGGCAAAGGCTGTTATTGCCAATTGCAGTATCCCGGCTTTGATTGACCGGATGATCCCTGAAGACCATATCCCCCGGGAGTTTGAAAAAGAAATCAGGAAAAGACGAATCTCTCTTTCAAGTTTTGTCGTCTTTCTCGGTCTCAATCAAACCATGAATCAGATTCACGACTATGAAATTGATCTTAGCGATCATCATGACCTTTACAATAATCTTTTGTTTTCAAAAACCGATCTTGCAGAATCCGGCATCAGCATCACCATTTATGACAACCTGTTCAAGGGCTATTCCGTTCCAGGTAAAACCACCCTTTCTCTCATGTGCCTGTCGGATTTTGATTCCTGGAAAAAATATGAAACCGATTATTTCAATAACAAAAAACAAGCCTATTACCGGGAAAAAGAAAGAATTGCCCGGCGCTTTATCGAGCGGGTTGAAAAAAAATTGATCCCGGGCCTTTCAGACATGATCGAGGTCATGGAAATCGGAACGCCCCTGACCAATATGTTTTACACAAAAAATCCAAAAGGGGCCATTTACGGGTTTGACCGCAATCTGACGCAACTGAATTCCAAAACCCCCATAAAAGGCCTGTACCTTGCCTGCGCCTGGTCCCACGGAGGCGGATACACACCGGTGATGATGGGGGGAAGAGAAGCTGCAGAAATGGCCCTAAAGGAATTTCGCAGCTGATCGGATCAAGGCATCTGGCCTGGCAATATTGTAAAAAAATATGAATTTAAAATAATCCCTGTTCCCACCATGGATAGTTTGAGTAACACCCTGAACGTGAAGAGCTGGAAGCGGAATGGGAAAACATGCTCGGCCATCAGAGGAATAACCGTGAATTTGACAGCTGCCTAACCCTTGATGGCCTGGGATGATGATATGAAACTGGTTGCCGACAATTTAAGGATTACAAAGCCCGAGATCCGGACCTTGCCGGATTTGCTGGGTTTTCCCATTCGGACTATTGGCGGGATATCCGATCTTTGAACCTGGCAAGTCGGTTATTTAAAAATTTTTTTTTAGGAGTCTCAAGATTATTGCTGTACTATTTTTATTGACAATATGTAACCATATGGCTACGGTATACCTGTGATTGAAATACGCAAAACTGAAATTTTTTCTAAATGGATCGACCGGTTAAAAGATATCCATGCTCGTGCTCGCATCCTTGTCAGAATTGAACGATTGGCAGCTGGAAATCCAGGATACGCTAAAGCAGTGGGTGAAAGAATTTCAGAATTGCGGATTGATTATGGACCCGGATATATAGGATTTATTACAAAAAACAAGGGCAACAAGTGATAATATTATTGGCCGGTAGCGACAAGAGAACCCAAGCCAAGGATATTAAAACAGCCCGTTGTCTTGCACAAAATTTATAGGAGTCGAGAATGGCTAAGACCATTACAACCCGTTACGATGTAGCCGAACATCTCCGCACCCCGGAAGAAATGGCAGCTTATCTTGAAACTTGCATTGAAAAAGCACAAGGTAATGCTTCCTTTATCGCCAAAGCTCTTGGTGATATTGCCAGGGCCAAAGGTATGTCACAAGTTGCTCGAGATGCCGGGTTATCCCGGGAAAGCCTTTACAAGGCATTATCAGGTGAACGAAGCCCAAATTTTGATACTATTCTTAAAGTTATAAATGCGCTCGGAATAAAATTACATGCCAAAGCAATTCGCCTAAATAATCCAGGGGCTTAACATGTCGCTTGAAGCGGGATTACGCTCGATTTTTCATAGGAAAGAATTCATGCCGCCTGCTCAGCTCGGCTTTCAATATAAATCATTGTTTGAAATTTAAATCCGAACATCAGAAACTACATGAGGTATTATGATTCAAATTCCGTCCAATGCAACCATTTTTTTTGTTCCCAAAATCATCTGCGCCAATGAAGCTTTGGATGATGTGATTGCAGCTTGTAAAATGTGCGGGGCTAATCCTTTTTCCGGCGATATATTTGTTTTCAGGGACGAAAATTCTCATCAAATGGGGTTGCTGTCATATGATGGCCAAGGTTTCCAATGGTGTATAAAAAGATTTTCTGAAGGGTCGTTGGCATAGTGGCCGAGTGATACGGAAGCCGTTCAAATAATGCCCAGAGATTTACAGGTCATGATCTGGGGTGGCAATCCCAATAAAATAGAGTTCCCGCAAATGTGGAAAGCAGTTCATGAGATTTATAATGATTCAGATAAGGGAAAAAATAAAACATCCAGGAAGATAGAACTATGAAAAAGATCGGAAGAAACGATCCATGTCCCTGCGGAAGCGGGCGTAAGTATAAGAAATGCTGTCTTTCGGACGGCGGCGGGCTGCAGGCATATACGGCTGATGAAAGAGCGTCGGCTCTGATGAAAATGGCAAATTTTGTGGTTGACGGAGGCTGGGAAGATCTTGAGCTTGAGGCCATGGACCTGTTCTGGAATGATCTGGATGAAAAAATTCCCGGTTTTGAAGAAGACGAATTGCTCAATGAAATGAGCCGGTTCATGTTTGATTTCTGGTTTTACTTTGATTTTCAAATCGACATAGACCGGACTTTATATCATTGTTTTATTGATACAGAACCTGAACTGACAAAGGGGGAACTAAGTTTTCTGAATATGGCCTCAAGATCCTGTGTGCGGCTGTACGAGGTGGTTAAGGTTTTTCCGGGAAAATCGGTGACCCTGAAGGATTTAATCCAGGGGGCTGTGATAGAGGCCAGGGAGATCGCAGGATCAAAGCAGATGAAACGCTATGACATCATGGCAGCGCGGATAATGCCGGTGGGGAAGTCCGGCTGGCCGGAGATCGACGGGGGGCTTTACCTGTTCGGGCGTATGCAGCGGGAGCAGGTTGTAAGCCGGATAGAATTAGCCCATGAGGCATTTATTCAGGAGAGTCCGGGGAGCCCTGATTCGGAATTTTTCAAGGAGATGCCTCCGGATTATCATCAGATGTGGTTTGCGCCCTATACCCGTCTCATTCCCAGTGTGGAAACCTGTGACAGCAATGAAATGCTGATTTCCAAAACCTGGTTTGATGTGGATGATTCGGATGCACTCAAGGCAGTGCTTGATTCAGAAAAGGATCTTGAACGCCATTCCGATGGGTTGAACTGGACCTGGCTGTCAAAGCCGAAAGAAGGCAAAAAGGGAATTTACGGTTTTTTCCGCCTGGACTGCCAGCGTTTGATTCTGGAGACTATTTCCAGAGAGTGGGTTGAAAAGGGAAAAACAAAAATCAACAGAATTGCCAAGGGGCTTGTCCGGCACAGGCTTACTGAATATACCAGCCTGGAAAAAGCCATGGAGGAGCTGAAATCCAATCTTTCGGAACGGGACAAAGGCCTTGAAGGGTTGTCACCGGCTGACAGGGAACAACTGGATCATGCCCTGCAAAAAGAACAAAAAAAGTATTACAAAAAATGGCTGGACATGGACATTCCCATGCTTGATGGCTGTACGCCCCGCCAGGCAGCCCAGTCCACAAGGCTTAAGCCGAGGATGATAGAAATGATTAAGGACCTTGAGCATATGTATGAAACCGAGTTGGCAGAGGGCAGGCCCGGGTTTGATCCGTCCTGGATGTGGGGTGAGCTGGGCCTGGCAAAAGAGAATCCTGATTTTCGCGACAGCAGCCATCCGGCCCTTACAGGTGCTGAAGCCATGGAGCGTATGGCCGACGGGATAGGGGCGGTAGCCCGGAAAATAGCGGCCGGGTACCGGAACCTGGAAGATTTCCATGATGGCATGACCCTGGAGTATGGGGAACTTGAAGGCATCCTTGACTTTCAGCGCTTTGTCCGAAACCATACTGCCAGGGCTGTTGAAGAGGGTATGGATAAAGATGTGGCCTGGGAACAGGAGCGCCTGCTGGCAAGTCACCTGGAGTATATGGTCAATTACGAATTGCACCTTCGAAAAACTTTTTGGATTGAAGAAACCCTTTCATACATGCTCGGGCATACCAACCTGGATCTTGTAGGGGAAATGCTGAAATTGCCCTTTGCCTCTTTTGCCCTTGTGTTTACAGACCGGTTCACCCTTGAAATTGCTGAGCGAATGCTGTCAAACATACCGGACTGCGCCATGGCCGGGCGAAAACTTCAGATACTGACGGTATATGTGACACAGACCGGACGGCTCGACGATTCAAGGCGGGTGAAGATTGCTTTCGCTTTTGATGCGTTTATCAAACAGTGGCCGTATTTGCTGGTGCGGGAGTTGAAAATTGCCCCCCACAACCATTTAGATCAGATACTGGCAGAGCATTGTGAAGATGGGGCCGCAAAATGGCCGGCCCCGGTGCTTAAATCCGAATTGATGAGGCGGATGCTTCACCTGGTAACCAATGCCATCCTTTATACCACCAGCGCAGATGTGATTACCGAAACCCGGCCAAGCCCGCTGATCAAATCCGGGCATCAGGCTGTTGCGGAGGGGGCGGATGTTGAATATTTATCTTCCCAGGAAGTGATTTTTCTCCCCGGAAAGATTAACATTTCCCATGTCAAAGAGCTGCAGGCCATTGAAAAAAGTGATTCCGGCCGCAGACTCATGGTCAAATTCATGGTTCGCGGACATTGGCGCCGGGCAAATTCCAAGTGGAAAGATCAGCGTCCGAGATGGATAAGCCCCTATTGGAAGGGTCCGGATCTGGCCACCGTAATAGAGAGACAATACCGGTTGACGACCTGAAAAGAGATAATTTCAGAACTCTTGACTTAGGACATTTCATTTTTTGCTAATATTCTGATAATATTTCTTTATATATTAGCGATTTAATTTTCAAAAGCAGGTAGAAAAATAGTTCTTGCCATGGGAAAATTATAGTGGCACCTTAATGTCTTAACTGACATTCCGCACCCATTTTTTATAAATGCTTATAATTTTAGAGAATTCATATTTTGATATCATTAATACCATGGTCCCGACGGAGATGGCGATTGATGCCGGGACTGTCATTCTCGGAATGATACTGGATACACTAACAGGTCGAAGCTCTCTTTACATGATGGAAGAAGAGAAGGACAGATAAGCCGACCACGTTTATGATGATGACACGATTTCAGTATATGATGATTCTCATGGTAGATCACTGCCGGCGGTTCAATAGACCTTTGAGTCAAATCCAACGCGAATATCTGAAGGCTCTGGCACTCTCTCCAGAAATTTTCACCAATCCAAAGGGCTGGAAAATATTTAACGGACTAAAATACCGGGATAATTATCGTTAGGGGTGTTGAATGTCGTCGTTTTTTTTGCCGTACCCGGGCGGCGCAGTGTACAGAGCCACCAAGGCATTTGTTATCAATTTTACCGAGGCCCTCTGGTATGAGTATAAAGACCGGGGTTGTTATGTTATGGCGCTCCTGCCGGGTGTCACGGATACAAACTTCCATCATGTCGCCATGGGACAAAGAGGTTATAAGGCCCACAGCGGTCCAAGCTATCCACCGGAGGTTATGGTGAAAGAGGCGCTG
>MGTJ01000039.1:0-113 GCA_001799395.1 Desulfobacterales bacterium RIFOXYA12_FULL_46_15
CCAGCGTTTGATGACGCGGGAGAAGAGTTCTTTGGGACCGGTGGCTGCGAGGTAATGGCGCGCCTTGTCCGGCAACTCTTCATAGCTGCCGAACTGGCGAAGCTCTTCCAGAA
>MGTJ01000039.1:216-16333 GCA_001799395.1 Desulfobacterales bacterium RIFOXYA12_FULL_46_15
TTGTGCAAAATAGACGCCCACCATGGCATCTGTTTCCTCGGGCGTTGCCAGCGGCAGTTCATGTTCTTCCCACTGCCGCTCCCGCAGGGCATCCAGGGCAGGACCGGGCAGGGCCGAAGCCAGCACCGTCACATGGGGTGGGAAGTGGCAGGGAAGAAAACTCAAGCGCCGGTCGGGTTCCGCTCCTTGAACCTGGTTAAGGCCATCGAGCACAAGGACAATGGCCCCCCGGTTGACGGTCTGGGCCAGCCAAAGCTGGAGGGTCTCTCGCAGTTTTTCCGGGTCGGCGGGAAGTTCGTCCTGGATCTGGTACCGGGTCTTGAGTTCTCCAAGCAGATGGATCAGAAAGCTCTCCGGCGTGGCACTACCAGGTGTGGCACCAAAATAGTGTTGAAACAGAAAATGATCCGGATGGGTTTTTGTCCACTGCCGGGACCAGGCAGCTATAAGCGCGGTTTTCCCGCTGCCGGATTCGCCGGTTACCACCAATCCCTTGCCGGTATGCTCGGGCTTGCCGGCAAAGGCGTTCAGGGCGGCCACATGATCCGGACGATCGATACAGGCAAAGAGTTTGTTCCGGGCATAGGCTTCATGGGACATTCGCTCCCGTGTGACGGCATCCGGCACTTCGGGTTCCGGATAGAGGGTATTGATCAGACCCGTAAACTGCTCTTCAATCTTTTTTGCCAGGGCTTCCGGGGTCTCGTAGGACTCTACCAGGGACAAGCCGGAGTCTTTGATTTTCTTTTTTAGCGCGGCAAGTTTGTCTTTCCGCTCCAGAGTGCGGCGGGCCGCCTCGATTGGGCCGAATTGCTTCACCTCGGCAGGGATATCCTTTTCCACAAGCTCCTGGCGTTCTTCTTCGGAAAGCGCCTCGTTGTTCACATAGGCCGAGTCCCGGAAGTAAAAAAAGGAGTGGCCCTGCATCTTGGGATTGTTAAGCACACCGTGCAGGATCTCAAGTTCGGTGACCGAGGTTCGGCCGTGGAGGTGCTCCTTTAGCCAGGGTTCCTGCTCGATCACTTTTTCCGGGATGGAATCCGGTATCCAGCCGTAGCGCTCCCCCAGAAGACCGATGAAAAAGGGGCGGCTACGTTCGATTTCAGCCAGGACAAGGGGCAGCACCTTTCCCTCCGAGGCCTGCTCCCCGGTGATGCCCCATCGGAGATCCACTTCGGTGAAGGTGACAAAGCGCTGGGTGCAAATGCGGCGCAGGGCCGGAAAGACCTGCTTCACCAGCAAGTCTCGTTCGCGCATCATGTCCCTGAAAGTTGATGAGATGAAAATGCGTATTACACGGTCTGTTTTGTAAGGTTCGATGAAGTTATTTGAAAGGGGTAAGTTTGAAAGTTTAATTGATGGCGAGTTCAGAGAGGTGCAGGACTTTAGAGCAGAAGAGTTTGCCTGGTTCTTGTCGCCACCCTTGCCAAAGATACGCTTCCAGATGCCCATGGCTCCCCCTGATAACATAAAATAAATACCGTAAACAGTACACGTAACAGTGAAAAAATCAATGCATAACATTAAAAATAATAAAGGCATCTGCAAATCTCTGGAAACAGCGGCGAAAAAACCAGCCAAAAACAGGATTCAAAAACCCGCCAGCTTGATTAATGGGCATACCTGTCCGGCATCGGCAATAAACCGAAGTCAATTGATTCCTTATTCAGGGCCAAAAATTAAAGCCGCCTATGTTCAATCAATTCTGATTAAGAGCTTTTTCGATAGCTTTTGCCTTCCATGATAAGGATCTCCGAGTTGTAGACGAGTCGGTCGGAAATTTCTGTGGCAACGGTTGTTCCGTCAAAAATGTTTCACAGGAGTTTCGGGGCTAACACGGCGCAAAGGGCACAAAGGAAGGCGGTTACCTCACAGCGCGCTTTAATAGAATTAATGAGCTCAATTTTGAGCCGGTTGAAAGAGATCCCCCTTTATCTATGGGGATGGGAAATACTAAACCTATATTTGAGTTGAGTGAATGGATGGATGGGACCAGGCTGATAACCCGCGCCTTTTTTATTTCAGAACAGGCCCTTCACAATGAAAACTATGGGTCATTATTACCCGGCAGAAATAATTCTAGGCGATGTGGGGAGTGTTTTTTCAGGAAATCTCAGGTATGGGTTCAAGACTCCACCTATAATAAAGAATCCTGGTTTCCTTTGGTCTCTATCGTCATTAAAATATTCATGGCAAAAAATATTTTTTCCGCTTACATAGTGCTTACACTCAGTTAAAAAACATAAACATTATTTTTAGCCAAAACCACAAGAGTCCTGTCTTTTATGGCGCGCCCGGAGGGATTCGAACCCCCGGCCTACGGATTCGAAGTCCGACGCTCTATCCAGCTGAGCTACGGGCGCGCAGGGCCATGAAGTGGGTATTAGATACCACAATGCAAATCATTCTGCAATGGTTTGTTCATATCTTCAATATCATGGATCCATAATTATATGACCGGGTTTGCAATTGACAATGACGGGCATTAAAAGTAGAACCCAAAGAGATAATGGAAAACAGGAGAAAATATAAATGGCCGGCCCGGGTTTTAAAATTTCTGTTATGCTTATTCGGATTTACCCTTTTTCAGGTGGCTGCGCTGAAATTCATCAATCCGCCGGTAACACCGAATGTGGCATGGGCATGGATGGAG
Organism: Desulfobacterales bacterium RIFOXYA12_FULL_46_15; assembly: GCA_001799395.1. Taxonomy (GTDB): domain Bacteria; phylum Desulfobacterota; class Desulfobacteria; order Desulfobacterales; family Desulfobacteraceae; genus Desulfobacula. The sequence goes on from MGTJ01000039.1 coordinate 2,870, forward strand.
TCTGTCATTAAAAATAAACCTGAAAAGCGGCCGGTCTACCGCTGGAAAAAAATGGAACAGATTTCACCGCATCTGAGAAGGGCGGTTCTGGCCTCGGAAGACCAGCGTTTCCCCTCTCACAGCGGATTTGATTTCAGTGAGATACAGAATGCCTGCAACAACTTTATCCGGGAAAAAAAACTGCGGGGAGCAAGCACCATCAGTATGCAGACGGCCAGAAGCGTCTTTCTCTTATCCAGCCGGAACATTTTCCGGAAACTGGCTGAAATTTATTATACGGTTTTGATTGAACTTTTCTGGGATAAGCACAGAATTCTTGAAATGTATCTTAATACAGTGGATTGGGGAACAGGGGTTACGGGTGCGGAAGCGGCTGCCCGCAAATATTTTTTCAAGAGTGCCTTAAGCCTCACACGTGATGAAGCAGCCCTGATGACGGCCATATTGCCGAATCCTCACAAATGGTCGGTCAGAAATCCTTCCCCTCATATCATACTGCGCAAGGCCAGGATCATGAAGGTCATGCATATGATGCCGCTGCTGTAAAAACCAATTACCGGATATTCAACAATTCCTGGTTTCATTCACCAGCCTTTTTAATGCTGGTGAATCCGCTTAATAAATGGGGTGAGCGAAGGGGCTTGAACCCTCGGCCACCAGGGCCACAACCTGGTGCTCTACCAACTGAGCTACGCCCACCATGAAAAAAGCTTTTCTTAATTATCAGAACCTGATCATTTTTTCAATAGTTTTTATTTCAGCCGGCTTCGATCCTTCGGGTTTGATTTTATCCCGTTGAAATCGGCTTCGGCCGGGAGCCCTCTTTTTTACATTGACCTTAAAGGGTTGTTTGACTATTATCCTTGGCTATAAAAATATCATTAAAGGATATACACATGAATTTACTCTTAATATTTATTGTCCGGCTGATCCTGGGGCTTTCCTTCGGAATTATCCTGATACGGATCTTCCGGCCCGAATGGGGAATCTATCATGGTGCCGGTGCAGGGCTCATTCTTGTCGCACTTGCATACGGCATGGTGTTTTTCAGAAAGAAGAATTAAGACTATGGAAAAAAATATCATCTTAGGAACCGCAGGGCACATTGATCACGGCAAGACAAGCTTGGTCAGGGCATTGACAGGGATTGAAACAGACCGGCTCAAAGAAGAAAAGGAACGGGGCATTACCATTGAGCTTGGATTTGCCTTTCTTGACCTTCCCAATGGCCGGCGGGTCGGCATTGTCGATATGCCGGGCCATGAAAAATTTGTTAAAAATATGGTGGCCGGTTCTAGCGGTATTGATGTGGTGACCATGGTGATCGCGGCTGATGAAGGCGTCATGCCCCAGACGCGGGAGCATATGGAAATCTGCAACCTCATGGGAATCCGGGACGGCATGATCGCTCTCACCAAAATAGACATGGTGGATGAAGACCTCCTGGAACTTGCCCTGGATGATATCCATGAATTTGTAAAGGGAACTTTTCTTGAAGGCAAACCCATTATCCCGGTCTCTTCTGTCACAAATAAAGGGCTTGATGTTTTTGTCAAAACCCTTGAAACCATCTGCATCAACCTTCCTGAACGCAAATTCTCCTCTATTTTCAGGCTTCCGGTGGATCGTGTCTTTTCCATGAAGGGATTTGGCACGGTCATTACCGGCACCCTGGCCTCAGGCATGATCCGTGTCGGGGATGATATCATGGTTTACCCCAGGAGAATTGTTTCAAAGGTCAGGGGAATCCAGGTTCACAGTTCAGGTGTCGAAACCGCAGGACCCGGGACCCGGACCGCAATCAATTTCCAGGGTCTTGACAAGGATTCCGTTAACCGCGGGGATATTCTTTCCACACCGGGCGCCCTGATTGAAAGCTATATGGTGGATGCCCATTTTCATTATCTGAAAAGCAACGGCAAGCCTGCAAAAAACAGGACAAGGGTCAGATTTCATACCGGAACCAGTGAGATCCTGGGCTATCTCATGCTCCTGGACCGGGAAGAACTCTTGCCCGGAGAGGATGCCTGCGTCCAGTTCCGGCTGGAATCCCCGGTCTGCTGCATCAAGGATGACCGGTACGTTATCCGGAGCTATTCGCCCATAAAAACCATTGGCGGCGGTGCCATTCTGAACCCGGCTTCCCGGAAGCATAAATTACTGGAAAAAACCGTTATTCAGGGGCTGGAATCCCTCCTTCTGGAGGATCATGAACAGACCGTCTCTTATTTTCTGTCTTTAAAAGAGCATGAAGGCCTGTCTTTTTCAGAACTGAGGGTCATGACCAATATCCCGGATAAAAAGCTTACGGCAGGCCTCCAGAAAATGCTGGCCAAACAACAGGTCATCCTGACGGATAAGGATAAACAGATTTATATCAGCGGCAGTTTTTTTGATGACTTTAAAGAAAAACTGCTGAAAAAACTGGAAACCTATCACAAAGAAAACCCGCTGAAGGAAGGCATGCCCACCCAGGAGCTGAAATCCAAATTTCAGTATATTGATGATGTAAAATTTTTTAATCTTCTTTTTGCCAAGCTCACCAGGGAAAACCTTATTGTCATTGATAAAAATATTATCAAGCGTGCAGGCCATGAGGTGGAGCTTAAGGTGGACCAGCATGCGGTAAAAGAAAAAATCAGAAAAATCTACCAGACCTCGGGTCTGACCCCGCCTTTTTTCAGAACCGTGTGCGAGGATCTTAACCTGGATAAAAAAACAGCCCATGATGTTCTCCATATGCTCATGGATGAAAAATCCATTATCAAAACAAAGGATGATCTTTATTTTGATGCAGGGGAAATCGAAAAGCTTGAGCAGAATCTGATTTCATTTTTAAAGGAGAAGGAGTCCATTTCAACTCCTGATTTCAAGGACATGATCGGCGTATCTAGAAAATATATCATTCCTTTGATCGAATATTTTGATTCCACCAACCTGACCATCCGGGTAGGAGATACCCGGCAGCTGCGGCGGAAAATTTAAAGAATCCCTGCAACCAGGGTTTCAACAATATTGTTCAAATATGTTTTGCCTTCCAGGTTCAGGGCAAACCGGCCGGCTTCCATCATCCCAAGATCTTCAGCCAGAATCCGGGACAGGATTTTTCCAAACCTGTCCTGGAACGGGAACCGGAACCGTTTCTGAAACTCATCCATATCAAGCCCCTCCAGGGTCCGAAGCCTTAACATGATAAACTCGGTCATTTTCTGTTCCAGGGTCAGTGTTTCCTGCTCTTCCAGGGGTTGTTTGCCTGAAGAAAGATCAGTCATATATCTTTCAATACTCCTGTGGTTGGAGAACCTGACAGCCCCATCATAGGAATGGGCCGCTGCCCCAAAGCCAAGATAAGGCGTTAGCTCCCAATACCTGGAATTGTGTCTGGAACGGTTTATCCTTCCCTTTGAAAAATTGGAAATTTCATAATGCTCAAACCCGGCCCGGTTTAAATATCGAGAGGTCATTACAAATAAAAGGGACATGGTCTCCTGGTCAGAAGGGATGATGATGCCTTGTTTCATTTGCTCAAAAAGGGGGGTTCCCGGTTCTATGGTGAGCATATAAGCGGAAATATGGGAAGGCATCCTCTCTGTTGCTTTTTTCAAATCCCTTATCCAGGAGGCCCGGGTTTCTCCGGGAACACCGTAAATAAGGTCAAGGCTGATATTTTCAAACCCCGCCCCCTGAGCATGATCAAGGGTTTTTACAGCCTCATCCGCATTATGAATCCGATTGAGAAATTTAAGTTTGTCATCATTAAAGGACTGAACCCCAATACTCAGCCGGTTGACACCTGTCCCTTTCAATCCGGAAAAATAGGATGAACCCACAGTGCCCGGATTGATTTCCAAAGTGATTTCAGCATTCTGGGAAACCCGGAACCTGTCCCGGGTGATTTGAAGGATCTGCCCCACCTGTTCCACATCAAGAAGCGACGGCGTTCCGCCGCCCAGATAGATTGTGTCAATGGCGGTATCAGGGGACTGCCTTAAATCCATCTCCTTTTCAAAGGCTTTGAGATAATCGGGAATAAGACAAAGACAGGTCTTGGAATAAAAATCACAATAGGCGCATTTCCTGATGCAAAACGGGATGTGAATATATATGGACTGATGATCACACAAAACGTTTCATCAGTTCATCAATAACGGAATCGACATTGACAGGCGTTACCCCGTAATAACTGCACGCCTGTTTCACCCTTTCAAGATGGGGGCTTTGATCCATATCCTCGGGCCCCTTGAAAAGGCCCATACGCCGTCCGATCTGATAAAGAATCCGGTCCTCAGGCCCCAGTTGGAAAAACCGGTCGATCACGCCAATCATTTTTTCCTTGTCTTCCGGCAGTTTTCCATTAATGGTTTCAAACAGGTTCAGGATATGATCGCTCTTAATACAGGAATCAATCCCATCCAGGCTTTCAAGAAACAACCGGATTTCTTTGGCCATCATGACGTCGGTTGGTTTTTCAAACTCCCCCCTGGCGGCCTGGGCCGACAAATCGGTCCCATCGGTTACGGCAAGGGTTCGAAGCCGGATAAACTCAGGGTTGATACTGTTCAGGGCCGATGCCGTTTCCAGGGCATGTTCAATGGAATATTCAATGCCTCCAAGCCCGGGCATGACATATTCCGACAGCTCGATCCCGGCCTGTTTGACATTGAGTCCTGCCTTGATATGAACGGCCTTGGTCACCCCTTTTCTGATTTTTTCCAATACCTTGTCTGAGCCGGATTCCATACCGATATGAATCCGGTTCAGACCGGCATCGGCCATTCTTTTCAGGTTTTCCTGCCGGATGCGGGCAATGGTATGACTCCTGGCATAGGAGGTAATCCGTTCAATTTTTGGAAAGCATTTTTTTATATGTGAAATAATTGTTATAAGATCATCGGGTTTCATGATCAGGGAATCGGCATCCTGGAGAAAAACCGATTTCATTCCTGCTGCATACCAGTTCATGGCAGCATTAAAGGCAACTCTGTCTTTTTCTGCAAAACTATTATAAAGGGTATTGATGACTTCATTATCAGAGCAACCGCCCGGTTTTACAATCTGCCGGATTCTTTCGATATAGCCATGGATAAAATCAATATCCTTGATGATGTTTTCAACAGATCTGATTGAAAATTTTCTTTTTTTATATACCCGGCAGAAGGTACAGTGATTCCAGGGGCAGTTACGCGTCAGCCGGATTAAAAGACTGTATGCTTCACTGGGCGGACGGATGAGGCCCTGCTCAAACCCCTCATAGATGTCTGTCTTTTTTTGTTTCTCTTCCATGAACCCTTCTTAATCCTTTATCTTACACACTTCATATATTAATGACCCGGGTTTACCGGAACCTGTTTTTTTAAAAAATATAACTGTTGGCCCGCCTAAAGTCAATTGTTTCAATACCTGGAATATGTCCCGGTGGGGAGTGTCAATAAACGGCGGAAACCTGGATTCACTCCTGGTAATAATAATCGTAACGGGACAAGATGTCCTTTGTGAACACCCAGGCCTCGTTGTAGGTCAATCCGCTGTCTTCAGGAATAATGACTTTAACATAAAGCTGATCCTGCCATTTTTGCCGGAGTGTCCCGAGCTGCTGGTGGAGCTGGGCCGTGGTCAGGGTCTCGATCCGTTCATTGTCCAAGCCTTTGAAACCGATGCGGTAAAGTCCGTTACCACGCTGGTAAATAACCGTCACCACCTTTTTTCCAGCCGGACTCCGGGCCGGGCGGATGAGCTGGATATATTTTTCTTCAAGGGTGGAAAAATCCTGGCGTTGCCTGGCCAGGGACATTTCCAGTGTTTGTTTTTCATCCCCCAGGGTCAGGATAACGGCTTCTTTTTCCTTGAGCTGATTGAGCAGAGACAAGACTTTGCGGTTGTATTCCTCTATTTCCCTGGCTTTAGATTCGGTCAGTGCAGACAGCCTGTCTTCCGATTCTACCTGTATTTCAGTGATCCCTGCCTGCAGTTCATCGATTCTTTTTTTTAATTCATCTGTCTGTCTCTCAAAAATGGCCAGTTTTGCAGTTTTTCCTTCCACATCCTGCTTAAGCAATTTTATTTCATCACCAAGCAGAATGTTCATCATCTGCTTTTGCCTTGATTTTTCTTCCAGATCGGTCATGGTGTTCTTCAATTCGGCCTGAATGGTCTCACTATCCTGCAACAAGCTCCGGATTTGCCGTCTCTGGTCTTCGCTGCGAAGCAGGGCCTGGGCCAGGGTAGTATTTTTGACGATGACGACCACCATGGTAAGCATGAAAATCATCAGCACCACGGTCATGATATCGGTAAAACTAGGCCAGAGCGTTATCTCACTCTGACGGTCGCCGGCATTAACCCGCAGATTTGTGAATGTATCGAATCTGTGCATGGAATACTCCTCCCTCAGTCTTTGGGTTTTAGTCGGAAGCCTTCCGCCATCACATCCTGCAGATGTTCCAGATGTTTGATCATCTTATCGGTGCCGGCCAGATGCTTGTCCTGGCGGGCGATCAGAGAGTCCAATTTTTCCAGGTGGCGGGTATTGTGGGTGGATAGGCCGGTCAGTGTGTCAAGGATAACTGCGGTCCCTTTATGAACCTCTATGATCAAGGCCCTTAGCTGTCCGATCAATTGAGCGGTCTGATGGTTGACAGTCTCAGTGTCAAAGGCGAACCTTGGGGTGATATGAATCAGTACGGCCTTTTCGATTGCGCCGAACAGATGGGTCTGGACATCGGTAAGTTTGCCGTAAAAATAGGAATAGATAAAAAAACAGGTGATGGCTGTGGCTGTCGTTGTCAGGGCGGTATTCATCCCGGAGAGCATGATGGCCATTCCTTCGGTGGGCACGGCTGATTCCAGGGTCCGGCCGGCGCCGGCAAGGGCGAAAATCAAGGAAACGATGGTGCCGAAAACACCGGTAAGAATCAGAACATTGTTGACGAACCGCGGAAATGAAGACCAGGCGCTTTGCTCAGCCATCATGATGGCCGATAAGGCCCCCTGGTGAATGGGGACGCGCCGTTTGAACAGGTCTTGAATCTCTGCGTAGCGCCGGGCGATGATGGACTGGGGAGACACCACGGCATCCCGGCGATCTTCGGCAAGACCGCTCCGGATATGCCGGATGAATTCGGCCAGTTGTTTTTCCTCGAAATCATAACGGCTAAAAACCCTGAGCAGGTGGACGGTTCCTATGGCAAACAAAACCGCGATTACCCCGTTGAGCAGGATGTTTTTAGCATCAGTCAGATAAATGTCCCGGACAAGATCCCAGCGCCGGAAAGCGACAACTGCAACAGCAACAATTCCAATGATCAAAACGGCCAGCAACCGGGTCCGGCACACCTGGCTTTGGGTCTGAACTTTTTTCATCGTTACCTCCTCTTTTAGGCTGCTTATGTATTTGAACATAGGACAGGCAGATGATTTTTGTCAAGGTCAGGATGAAAAATGGTTAGTTTTATAATTGGCGATGATTACCCCTCCCCTAGCTGAGGGCCTGCCTGTCTCCTATTGTGCAGGCTTACCTGATTGACACTGTATTGTGGCTTCTCACCGTTTAGAACCTTGCTGACTTCATCTGCCACTGTCATGACACAACGGGATTTGGCTTCCCGGGTATCACCGGCCAGGTGCGGCGTGAAAATGATATTTTGCAGGCTCAGCAGCAGGTTATCCATGGCGGGTGGTTCCGTATCCATGACATCCAAAGCGGCACCGGCAATTGATTGGCTGCTCAATGCCTCATAAAGTGCAGCCTGGTCCACGACAGGCCCCCTGCTCACATTAATCAGAAAAGCAGTTTTTTTCATGCAGGCGATCTCATTGCGGGAAATCATGTGAAGTGTCCGGTCATTCAACGGTACATGCAGTGAGACAAAATCGGCCTGGGCCAATCCAGTGGCCATGTCTTCCACTTTTTGGATCCGGCCGGCTTCCATCAGGACTGCATTTTGCCTGCCAAAGCCCAGAACACGCATCTGAAATGCCTGGGCCAGCCTGGCGACTTCTTGTCCGCTTCTGCCAAGCCCGATGACAAACAGTGTTTTGCCCCTGATTTCAAACGGAAGAAATGAATTTCGCAGGTGCCAGCCATTCTGACGAACCCGGGTATCCCAGACAACCAGATTGCGGCTCAATGAAAGAATAAACATCAATGTGTGCTCGGCGACCGAGACGGCGTTACCCTGTGGTGCGTGAACCACCAGGACACCGTTTTCCGTGCAGGCTGCGACATCGATATTGTCGACACCCACACCAGGCTGGCCTATCACCTCAAGACTAGGGCAGGCCTCAATAATCCGGCGGGTGATACACTCGACACGGGGAATCACGGCGCCGGCTTTATTCTCCCGGATACAGCGGATCAGGGTTGCTTCCGAACCATCCGGCGCCACCACCACCCGATGCCTTGCCTTCAGAAATGCAACACCATCGGGAATGATCGCAGGTTCAATCAGTACAACGGTCTTGGCCATAAAAACACGCCTTCCTATTTTATAAGCCCCATCAATTTGGGAAGATACAGGCTGATGATAGGAATATAGGTCACGATGAACAATACTATAATGCTGATGATCAAAAAGGGCAAGGATTCCTTGACCACGGCTTTCAGTTTCGTATTGCTGATGGTGGCCGCCAGATAGAAAGCAAATCCATAGGGTGGTGTGATAAGACCGATCATGACATTGATGACCATGACAACACCGAAATGAATGGGGTGTATCCCCATTGCCACAACCAGGGGAGTAAAAATCGGGGCAAAGAGGATGAGCTGAACAGAATCAGAAATCCACATGCCGTTGAAAAGGATAAACAGATTGATCAAAAACAGCACCATATAGGGTGAAAGATCATAGGCCTGTACAAATTGGGAAATCATCTGAGGAACCCTCTCCACGGCAAAAATCCAGCCCAGCACATAGGAGAAGGCAATAATCAGATAGACCGAGGCCGTCGTCTTGACGGAACGGGTGAGTGAGGCCATGAACCCGTTGAAGGTCATGTTCTTGTATACAAACGTGGCTATAAAAAATGCGTAACCCACGGCAACGGCTGCTGCTTCGGTAGCAGTGAAAATGCCGCCTAGTATCCCCCCCAGGATAATCACCGGCATAAGCAATGCCCAGAAGGCTGATGCAGTCACCTTTGTTGCTTCTTGCACGCTCACCTGCTGGTAGTGACGGGGAAATTGACGGCGCCTGGCCATCAGGGCAATCATCAGCATCTGGCCGATGCCGATCAGAACGCCGGGAATGGCGCCCCCCAGGAACAGAGCACCAACAGACACATTGGTCACACTGGCAAAGATAACCATGGGAATGCTCGGCGGAATGATAGGACCCTGGATGGCTGAGGTGGCTGTGATGGCAGCGGCAAATTCGGTTTTATAACCGTCTTTTTTCATCATTTCAATGATCACGGGCCCCAGGGCCGATACGTCGGCCATTGCAGAACCGGAAATTCCACCAAACAGCATACTGACCAGGACATTGACATAGGCCAGGCCACCCCTGATCCGCCCCACGAGGAGTTGACTGAATTTAACCAAGTGGTTCATCATACCGCTTTGTCCCATCAGATCCCCGGCCAGGGTGAACAAGGGGATGCAGAGAAAAACAAAGCTGTCCATGCCGGTGAAAAACTTATGGGCGTAAATTCCTACCGAGCCCCACATATTCGGGGCGATGATAAAATAGCTGAATCCGGCCACCCCCACTGCAAACATAACAGGGGCGCCGATGATCAACAATACCATTAAAATAACGAGGATAATAATGAGTGACATGTTTGTTTAACCTTTTGGAAAAATTTGCTGGTTATATTCTTTTGCCATGCCCGATAGCCGGCCGGTTTGCCTGCACAGTCAGGGACCAGGTAACAACCTGTCACCGCCTGAAGGATTTGATCAGGGTGAAAGCGGACTGGTAAAGCATTAGAAGAGCACCCACCGGGACCGCCAGATAAGGAAAAAACCAAGGCAGATCGAGGCTGGTCAGTCTTGCATGCCATCCTTCCACGGCCTGCAGCCAACCCTCTTTGAGCAGGAAACCAAGCAGTATGATGATCACTACCTGATAGGACTTGTCCCGCCATTTGATAAAAACATCCGGCCAGAAGCTGTCCAGAAAATCCACCTTAATGAGAATATCTTCCTTGATCAGAACATTCCCGGCCAGACAGACAGCCCAGATAATGGAGTATTTGGCAATTTCATCAGCACTGGTAATGCCATAATTGAAGACATACCTGAGAATAACCTGGATAATGAGAATCATTGTCATTACAAAGATGAAAAAACAGGATAGTTTCAGGGTAATTTTTGCTATCAGATCACTGATATACTCAAGAACTCGCATACTGCTCTCCATGGGTAGAAATTTATTTTTTTACAAACAGGGCATCACCCGACACCCTGCCGGTAAGCGGCCTGAAACGGTCGTAACAGGCCGCTTACCGGTTTGCTGGTGGCTTTCAGGAATTCCTCCGGTTAAGGGGTTAATCCCGTCTCTTTCTCAGCCTTTTCAATCGCTTTGAAAAGCTTATCAGTCCACACTTTATCGACCTTACCCTCCAGGGTCTTTAATACCGGCCCCTGAACCTTCTCCCTGAATTGGGCAAATTCAGCTGAGGTGGGGTTGTAGATAGAACATCCAGCTTTTGAGATGGTCCTCAGGTCCAGGTTCTCTTTGGCTGTAACAACGCCCAGCAAGGCCAGCTCGGCCTGGCGGGCAGCATGCTTGATGATCTGCTGATCAGCGGGCTTTAATTCGTTGAAAAATTTGTCATTAATAACCACCACAGCGACATTGAGCAGATGATTGTCCAGGGTGTAGTATTTCTGAACCTCGTAAAGCTTGGCCATGACCACAGCATATGGAGGGTTCTCCTGGCCGTCTACAACTCCGGTCTGCAGCGCTGAATACAGTTCTTCCCAGGGTATGGGCGTGGGGTTGGCTCCCAGCGCCTTGACCATGGACATGTGAATCGGAACCTGCATAGTCCTCATTTTCAGACCCTTCATGTCCTCCGGCGTACGGATCTGCCTCACGCTGTTGCTGAAATTACGGAAGGCTGTGGGTAACCATGAGATGACACGAAGCTTGCTCTTCTGGGCGATAAAATCACTTATTTCGTTGCCGAATTCACCGTTGAGCACAATTCGACCGACCTCAGTATTCTGAAAGGTATACGGAATGGCCAGCACCTGGATGTTGGGGTCATAGGAAGCCAAAAGGTCAACGGTCATACCGGCAGTCACCTGCATAGTCCCAAGAGCGGTCTGCTCCATCTGGGAACGCAAATCGCCGAGTTGAGAATTTGGAAAAATCTGAACTTCAATGCGTCCGTCGGTCCGGCCTTCGACGATCGACTTGAAGGTTTCCGTGTAGGCATAATATGGGCTCTCGACAATACCGACGTGGGTATCACAATGGCCGATTTTAATGACCATTTCGGCCTTGGCAAATGCCTGGCTGAACAGGCCTCCAGTCAGTAACAGAGTTACTGCAACACTCGTTACCATGGCTGCCAATTTTAAAAACGATGGGGTTCTTTTCATGCAACGGCTCCTTTTATTAGGTTGTAGTTGGTTTTCAGACGGCATAATCAAAGATGCCATCCGTTGTTATATTTGCTTACGGGTTTTCATATTCAATACGCGCCCCAATAATTTTGGCTTGCCGGGAATCAACCCGGCCCAGATAGATGTCCGGATCGGTGATCACGGCGCAAGGACCTATGGCGCATTTTCCGCAACCGCGTTCCAGGTCCGGATCTCTCTTGTTTTTCTGGTGGGCCCAGCATCGTTGTTTGTCCAGGCCATCGACGGTCAGGGCACCCACCGGACAGTTGTGAACGCACTGCTGACATGTTCCGTTTCTGAGATAGAGGCAATACTCTTCATCCGGGCGCCGAGTCGGGGCAATGGGCGCTGAAATGACCATACTGCAGCAGCGGCCGGCCACTCCGGCAGCCGTGATCAGCATTTTGTGAAGACCGAATCGACCCAAACCTGCTACATAGGCCATGCTCTTATGGGACCACACGGCTGTCAGGTCGCTGGGGTTGAAATTGTCCGTGGGTTTCTGTTCCACAGCCTTAACACCCCACGCGGCCAGCTGCTGTTTCAGCTCAGTGCTGATTGTCTCGATCAGGCGGTTTGTTTCCACATAGGCCCGGGACCAGACAGGTTCGACATAAGCCCACTGCCGGCTGGCCTTGACCACCTCACGGCCGAACGGCAAAAAAAAGACCACAATGGTCTGCGCTTCGGGCAACAGATCGGTTGGATGTAAGTGATGAGGCCCCACCTCTGTCTTTAATGTTTCCAAAATAGGGTCATGTGCAGAGGCGAACCCTACCAGCGGGGATCTGAGCGGGGTTTTAACGGCTGCCGCCACGACTCTTTGTTGAATCAGCTCAATAATTTTATTTCCCAGGGAATTGTCCATTATAGTTTCTATCTTAATTTAATTTATTAAATTACAATACATTCGACCCTTCACAACATCTGAACCTTCACCGTAACCAAATCGAACCGCGGCAAAAGATTCGTTGGATTCCATGTAGCTTATACAGTAGCGTATGCAAGATCAATACCAATTGCAATAAGTATTGATTCCGCCTTCCATTGCGGTTTTGCCTGCACTTTATGCCAACAGGCCCAGTGGTGTTTGATTCAATTATGAATCGTCTGCCTGGAGATTTCCAGCAATTGCAACGGCAATGGACAACAAGGTTTCACATCGATATCCAATTCATTCAGCCGTCACTGCCATGATTCATTATTGAATCGATCGGCTTGTCAAAGGGTCCGGGTTGTACTATAGTGCAAAAATATAATAGCGGCCCATTGGTTGATCAAAGGAGGAGTTGATGATAGCAAATCCTGATAATCTGAATTTCCTGACGGTTCTTGAATCAATGAATTACGGGATCATCGTTACTGATGCAAAAGGCCGTATCCAATGGATCAACCGCCAGGTCCGGGATATTCTCAAACCCTCCGGCCTGCTCAGTCTTGGGGATCCTGTCAGCAGACACCTGCCGATGACCGGCAAGCTCGTGGAACGCTGCATGGAAAGCGGCGAGCCGCAACTGGGAAAACATCTTCATGGACAGCATGTTGACATCGTGATCCATGTTACCTGCATAAAGGTTAATGGAGAGATTACCGGGGCCGTGTGCACTCTGGATAAAGTCGAACTCTCCGGAGAATCAGCCAATCAGTTAGACGCTTATAAACGCTTAAGCCGGCAGTTGACGGCCATCGTGGACAACAGTTCAGACGGTATCTGGGTCTGCGACGGTAACGGCACAGTGATAACCGTTAACAAGGCATCAGAGAGGCTTAACGGCATCCAGGCTGAAGAAGTGATCGGACAAAACGTGTCCATAATGGAGGAGAAGGGAATTGTAGACCGGAACGTAACCCCCGAGGTCATCAAGACGGGCCGGAAGATCAGTGCTCTTCAG
>MGTJ01000040.1 GCA_001799395.1 Desulfobacterales bacterium RIFOXYA12_FULL_46_15
TGAAAGCAAATGTTCTGTTCTCTTCATGACATTGTCCTCCCTTTTGCATAAAAGTCTTTGGCCACAATTCTGTTGACGTATTCTTTTAGTCTCTTTAAGAATATTCCATACTTCCTGTTGAGTCAAAACTTTTATCACTATAAAACAAAAGGCATTACCGATTAATTTAAAATTGATAATGAATCACTCAAGGTTAATTTCTGTATCCTCAAGAAGTTCGGTTCTTAAATACTCAGTCTTAGGATAATTAGTCTTGAGCGACAGAATGCTTGATTTCATCATTTAAAATATTATGGGATTAATCAAACACAAAAAGATAATTCTTGTCATTTAAGGTTAAAAAACAAGCCGTCCGGGCTACCGTGGCTATTGAGGTTTCTTTTTTTTAGTCAGCTTGACTGCCCGGGGCATAGGCGAAGGTACCCAGAACTTTTTTAAGCTCAGAGAAATTATTGCAACGATAGTATTACAAATTCCATAGTTGATAACCTCCACGATTTAAAGAAGATAACCCGGAAGAATTTTGTATTCCAATCCATGTTTTTGCTATTGGGCCATTACCGATGATGGCAACTGACATAAATTTCAAAGGGTAATAATTATTAGTAAAGCTTTTTATAATTTCAGTTCTATCATAGGCTGATGGACTTGGTTTTGATTCAGGATGTGTATGCCATTCTCCAGCAAGGAATAATTCCCCTTTACTTCTTCTCCATAATTTTGAAAGAATTTTATTCCCAATTAATCTATTTCGCATAACGAAATATCTATTTCTTAGATCATTTAGACCTGGTTCAGTTGCAACTTCTATAACGAGCTGTTTGTCAAAAAGCTTTCCAAGCAAATATCCACCGGCTTCTTTATCTTCTGGCATTTTTTGTTGAAACTTTAAAAAAGTTTTTATTACTTCAGGAAGGAAAAGAACTGTACCAAAATTTGGATAAACATATAACATTAATTTATGTTTCCTTTTTACAAATTTTGCAGGTAAGCTTTCTATAAATTTTATTTTGAGAAAGACTAAAACTTTTTGAGGTTGATATCGAAAGTGATAAGTTCTTTTTTAAGGCCTCCTGTAAATCGCCATAAAAAATCCATTTTTCTGAATTGGAAATTTCTCCCATGAGGAATAGAAGTCCGAGACGTGTTGAAAAAGATGCCGCAGTATCCGAAGCGATTGATCCAAAAGGTAAAAATACAGACCCACAACCAGCTTCTTGTTGTAAAATTATTTCAGAGGGAGATGAGATACAGTCGTCTATGTTGTTCATACTTTCATCAAGAGTGCATGCAAAACACCCCCCTTTCTTTGGGTTAATAAAAATTGAATGTGATGCATAACCATTAATTTCTATCCATGAATACAAAGTAGCCATTGGCAAACGTAAATCATTCAGCATTACATTAAATGTCTTATCCCCAGTTGCTGAAACGACAAGATCACTGTCTGTTAATAAATTTGGATTGTCGGAAAGTATATCTATACAATTTCTTGATTCTGAAAGGATTTTAACATGAGGCATTCTTTTTTTAATATGCAACTCAAGGGCTATAACTTTGGGGGTACCGATACTTTCCATACTACAAATATGGCGAGGTATATTTTCAGCTTCTAAATTATCATGATCAATTAATATCAATTTTTCAATTCCATTTAGGGCAAAGGCCATTGCTATCCTGCTACCAATAGATCCACAACCAATAATTGCAATTGTTTTAGCATTTAATGAGGACATGTTACTATTACCTATTCTTTTTTGTAATCTATCATTATCTACACGGGTAATAATTGCTTTTGAAATATTCTTTTCCCCAAAAACTGACAACATTTGTAATTTGGCAGGTATTTTATTGTTGCGGAACCCATTTAGTATCGGTTTTTTCGAATTTGTTAAACGTCCTTTGCTAACAATTATACCACCAAAGACAAACTGGCCTAAATTTTTACTATCTTCAAATGAAAAAATAATCAGTACTCTGCTTTCAATACTTTTTGTTAAAAGATTGTTTAACTTGCTTAAAGAATTTAAACTAATATTTTCTTTAAGCAATTTATATAATTCATAATTATTCCTTGGAAATGGATGATAAATAGCTTTATTTAGAGGGATGTAAAGACCTTGAATTATTTTGTTTTTTTGAGTCGATAGCCCAGATCCAACAGTTTCTGATTTGCGATTTATATTTTGTAACCAGTTTAGTCCTCTTTTTTCATTTTCAGTTACTAATATTGATGCCTTACCAAGAGGAGGAAAAAATTGAATACATTTAACCTCTAATGCATTAATATTAGGTGTTATTAATGACAACCATGATTCATTGCAATCCTCTAACCGCCAATAACTCATGAATTCTCTTATGAACTCATCATTATTTAATTTATTTATTCCTTTTTTAATTATATCGGCGGCAATCGATATTGATTCTAAAACTATTTTAAGAGGCTTGGATGTGTCTAAATAAACAGTAGCGTGGTCGACAATACAAATATGATTATCCCTTGATGGTGTCATGTGGGGTATCAGATACGGGGGCTTCTCTAAATAAATTCTTGGTACCCGATTAGGAAAATGGCTGGTTAAAGTAATAATTATTTCAATCCAATTCTGATTGAATTCAATCTTGCTTTTCCAGCCAGCTATATTTGGGATAAGAGTTTTTTTATCGGGTATTGTTTCATCAGATAACTCTATAAAACAGTCATTTGGGAGGGAATTGAAGTGCTCCCTAATAATCGCTATGGCATGCTGTCTTTTTTCAGTTAAAGTACTAAGCACTGCCCGTATTCACCGAAATTGCGCTACCAACTTTTGCTGAAGTAAATTTAGTGGCCTTATTTGATGGGTCTTCAAATATTGGGAATCTATCCCCCAATCTTTTCTCCCATTGTTTTGCAGCTTCTTTTTCACTTGTATGATTAAGAGCGGTTTCAGCAGTTTGTATTAATAAATTAAGACGATTTAAAAAATTAGCGAATTGTGCATCCGTGATTCTTTCTCTTAAATCTTCTGATGAGTCTCTTGGATTTTTTATTTCCTCATTTTCTATTAACCTTTCATAAATTGATGAAGCCGTATTGCCAAAAGCACTATCATCTCTCTTGTCATTGCATTTAAAACCCTCAGCCGCAAGTATTGTCAAAACCAAGCCACTTGGCATTTTAGATCTTGTTGATTGATTTTCATAATCAGCCCAAGCTTTGAAATATTTTACAAGTCGCCTTAATTGCCCTCCGTTACCAGAAGATTGTTCTTCAAACCATTTGGAAATTTGTACAGGATCACTGAATAGCCAACCATCATTCTTGACTGCAAGATATGGCTCTGGATCATTGGTATCATCTTTCTTTATTAGATCGTATATAGGATAATCGACATGATACCCTGCTTTAAAAGGAATTCTTACACAACGCTTCTTGTCTATTGGAGGGTCAACAGTGGAATATGATTGGGTGGCTTTTACTACCCATTGATGAATCGTCTCTGTAGTAGGCCGAGGATTAAGGTTTGGTGAAAAATACAAACCATCATCGATATCATAATCACCATCTAAGGGGGTTATCATTGTTTTCATCACAAAAGATCCTTGCATATAAAATTTAATCGCAGGTCTTCCTTCTTCATTGAATTTTTTCTTTATATGTTTTCGAAGATTATCCCGACTTCCCCTTAAAGAGTCACTTTTAGAATTATCCAAACTAATTTTTAAATAAAAGGAATCTGATGCTGTAAAAAAATTTTGATGACAATTGGCCATTTATTTCCCCTCCAAATTAAAAAATTGTCTGATTTTTTTATCGCCAGCAGTATTTGCTGAAACATAATTTGAAATGTCACTCAGAGCTAATTGCTGAATTAAATCCATATTTTTCCTTTTGCTTGAATCCAGCTTAACTCCAGGAATATTACTATTAGCATGTTCAATACGAATGTAGTTCCATTGATTTTTTGTAAAAAGCAATTTGATCATATTATGTATGGACTCTGCTTGACAGCTAAGTGGAAGCAAAACAAGCTTTATGTTCCATAGTAAAAGCCCTCTATTTAGTATATTCCTTGTAATACCTAAATTTTCTGGGATATTCCCAATAGACAGTAAATCCATACTTTCATCTGGAATGGGGCTTTCACTTTTATTAGAATATGTAAGTGCCTCCGTGAAAGCAACCAATGAAGGATTGTTCCCCCATAAACCACCATCAATATATTTCTCATCTATATTTTCTTTTGATATCTTAGCGATAGGTAAATAATATGGGGCGGCTGATGTAGCAAGAGCAACTTGCCAAAGTTTATACCCCTTATCTAAAAACAATTCATCAGAATGAGGAGTTTTAAAAACTTTTACCTTGCCTGTTGATATATTAACAGAAGGGATACAAATGCTAAGTTTCATTGACCTTCTGCGGTCTGGATACTCTTTATTGAATAAATCATTTAAACAGGCATCTTCCGAAAAAAAATCAATACAAGCTTTTTTCAGTATCGTAGAATTATATTTAGAAAAAAAAAGAGACTTCGTTAAACGCGCAAACCCTCCAATACCTTTTGAAGGAAAAATTAGGGGCCCATAATTTAACAAAAAATTTATAATACTCCTTGGGCTATTACCTGCAGCTAATGCGATCGCAATAATTCCTCCAATAGAAGTGCCGGAAATTACGTCTACATGATCAATAATTTTTATATCATAATAATTTTCAATATAATCAAGAACAATAGCACTATAGAGCCCTTTAATACCACCACCGTCAATACTAAGTAATTTCATAAATTCTATCCATGGTTTTCAATAGTGAATTGACTCATTTTTCTAATTCATTCTGCGAAGGTCTATG
Source organism: Desulfobacterales bacterium RIFOXYA12_FULL_46_15 (assembly GCA_001799395.1). Classification (GTDB taxonomy): domain Bacteria; phylum Desulfobacterota; class Desulfobacteria; order Desulfobacterales; family Desulfobacteraceae; genus Desulfobacula. Next base: position 4,838 of record MGTJ01000040.1, read on the forward strand.
CTAAATTAATATTTTTAATATCAGAGGATGGTGTGGTACACAATACAATTTTTAGACTTTATCACAATTCGTATTAACAAAATTCGGTACATAAAAAATATAATGGATTTTGATTTGCAATCTTCAATCTTTCAAATCCAAAACTCAAGTCTACTTGCAACCAAGCTTAATTCTTCAGATACTTAACCATTCAAAATATAACCAGAACTTAGATTATAATTGTTCATGGATTCACTGTGGCTGACACTGATTTCTGCAACAGGGTTATAATCCTTTCCGCCCAATCCTCATGTTCCGGTTTCATCAGACAGGATCTAAGACAGGTGAGCCCGTCGCTGTTCCATTCAAGGTCATGATGCTTTCCGGCAATGGCCCGGGGAAGTGTTAACAGGGCGAGATGCAGGTCTGATTTTGCACATATGTCAAACATTTTCCGGTTCAGGTCTGAAATCTCTTTTGACGAAGACCCTTTGAGACTGAAGACGATAATATCGAGATCAGGTTCAAAAAAGGTTATGAATTCATCCCGGGATTCGATCCATGAAAAAATAGTCATGGCGGCTTTTCTTGATTTTTCAAGATTTTTTGCAAATTCACCGCCTTTTATAAGCGGCAGGTATTGCTGTGTTGCCCACAACGCCACTGAAGATGCCCCTGCCCTGGAGCATTCAAGGCTGATTTCTCCAAGGTGTAATTCATTGGATGTAAAATAGGTATAGGGAGACTCATGCTTGTAATATTTTCCCACACCTGAATCCTTAAACAGGATACAGCCGCAGCCATAGGGCTGGAGCCCATGTTTATGAGGGTCGACAACGATGGAATCCGCCTTGCCGATATTGTCAAAGGCGAGTGAATTTTTTTCAGACAGATTTGAAACAAGCTTAAAATATCCGCCATAGGCAGCATCCACATGTATCCTGAATTTATAGGCTTTCTGAAGCTCAATGATTTCCGGTAAGGGATCGATTTTGCCGCACCCGGTGGTTCCCAGGGTCACCACAACAGTACCGACATGAGATGTCTTAAGGATATTTTCAAGATATCCGATATCCATCGCGCCGTTCATATCGGCAGGGACGGATTCAAAGCCGGTTTTCAGAACCTCGCATATTCTTTTGTGCGTGAAATGGGCTTGTTCCGAAGCCACAATGAGTTTATCCGGATGAATTTTCCCGCTGACCCAGAGGGCTTCAAGATTGGCAATGGTTCCGCCGCCTGTCAGATGCCCGAGACCGCCTGCCCATCCAAACATGGCAGCAATGGCGGATACGGCTTCTTTTTCCATTTTCGAACTGGCAATTCCCGCATCAATGGCATGGTTGTTGGGATTGATGAACATGGCCAGGGCATAGGATAAAAGCGCTACAGGATGAGGGGGTTTCAGCATCTGCCCGGCGTAGAGAGGATGATGAAAGGGATAATTTTCCTTCATCTTTTCCGCCACCTCAAAAAGAATATGGCTGATTCGATCCGCATCATATTCCGGGGTGAATGCCGGCAGATGGTCAAAGCCGGATAACATCCGGGAAACGGCTTCTTGAAAATGACTGACAAGTAATTTTTCCATATTTCTCTCCTTATTGAGTGTTTTGCCTGATTTTAAACTATACAGCCGCTGGAGAGTCAAGAGGTTATGGGAATTTGGATTTGTGTCACATGCTTTTTTTTATCACTGGTGATAAAATCGTCAATAATCACCCGTTCTATTGCATCCCCCTTGATTTTGAAGTTCTCTTCTTCTATCTTTTGAAAAATTTTTTCATAATACCTGCCTGACTGGTCATGATGCCCTGCATTAACTGTAACACCCGCATACAGTCCCGGTTCAAGTGTGCCTGCAAAACCCTGATCCGTTAAAGGGGTGTTCGGATTTAAAATAAAAATGGACTCATACTCATCAAATTTTTTTTTTAACAGGTTTTCATGGCTGATGGTCAATCCAACCCTGCCGATCATTATGGAAGGTGTTATTCCTGAATCATTTTCAAGTTTTCGTAATTTCAGCTCAAGATCATAAATATTTTTAATCTTCTCTTTTAAAAAAATGATATTCCGGGCGGGAAACTCCTTAATCCGGACCTTGTCTTCATCCTGATCGTCTTCCAGCAGGTGTTCAAGTTCAAGGATTCTTTCCGTAAGAAACCCCTTGATATTTTTAAGCCTGTTTATCTCTTCATCTGCGGCTTTTTTATAATCCTTTAACGAAAGGACAAAGCTTTCAGGGTCTTTGGTTTTTAAATGGCGTTTGATATCCTGGATGGAATACCCAAGGTGCCTTAAAAATTTGATTGAATTGAGCATCTCAAACTGTTCAATGGAATAATACCGGTATTTATTGCCGGCATTTTTCATTGCAGGTTTGAAAAGATCAACAGAATCATAATACCGGAGCGTTTTTATGGGGATATGATGCAGCTTTGAAATTTCACCGATTGTAAATTCGTTTTTCATGGGCTAAAAATCCTTTAAACGCATCCTGAAGGGTTCGTACCACAGGGCCGGGTTTGCCGTCCCTGATCACGGCGTGATTCATCTTTACAATGGGTGTAATTTCCACAGTGGTTCCCACAATCATCATCTCTGATGCTGACAGGATATCTTTTTCAAAAACCGGACGTTCCTCGACTTTGATATTCTCTTTTTTACAGAGTTCAAGAACGATTTTCCGGGTAATGCCGCCCAGGATATAATTGGTTAAGGGCGAAGTGACCAGAACATCATCAAACACGGCCATGAAATTGGAATGGGTGCCTTCCAGCATGACCCCGTCCCGGATAAAAACAGCTTCAGAGGCCTTGTTTTCAACCGCTGTCTGGTTAGCTAGGATATTGGCGGTCAGGCCTGTGGTTTTCATATCGCATCTGGCCCATCTTGTATCCGGCACGGTGATGACAGAAATCCCCTGTTCCTGCTTTTTTAAAGCACTCGCTGCATCAAATGCCGCGGCAGTCGCATAAAGCGTCAGATCCGTCACCGGATCAGGAAAGGCGTGGGTGCGTTTTGCAGGTCCCCGGGTCACCTGGATATAAACGGTCGCAGGGGTAGATGTCAGGTTGTTTTGTTTGAGCAGCTCATAAGCGATTTCTTCAAATTCAAAAAAATCAGTCTTTGACAGCTTTAAATGGGTTGCGCCATAGTTGAGCCGGGTGATATGGTCCTTTGCCCTCAGAAGATGTCCCTGATAGCTTCTGATCACTTCGTACAGACCGTCGGCAAACAAAAATCCCCGGTCATCCGGGGAGATACGGATATCTTTCTTTTCCAGGAAAGCGTTATTATAATATGCAATCATTGGTTTCTCTCCTCTTTATAAGATTTCTTTGCCGGCAGGAATCAAAAACCTCCTTCAGGCAGGGCTTTTAAATATTTTTCCCCTTTTTCCGAAAGGGTCGTGCCGCCGCGTCCCGGGCGGACAATCAAGAGTCCCAGTTTATCCATCCGTTCCAGTTTGAGGCGAAGCTGCTGCTGGGTCAGTTTAAACCCGTTTTTTTCAAGAAGGTTTAAAACCGTACCCCTGCCATAGGCGTAATTTTTTTCTTTTCCATCCAGATAAATCTTCAGGATCTGCCTGCTTTCTGCCAGAAAGCCATGGGTTGTCAGATCCCGGGTGATGAATGAAAAATGTTTTCCCCCTTCTGAACCCGGGCTTTCAGGGCCATCATCGGATTTCTCCTGCATGGAAGCACTTTTTGTAAGATAATATGGCAGATTCTTTTTTGACAGCACGTCTTCCGATATGCAGACCAAATGCTGGAGGACATTGTAAAGTTCCTGGATATTGCCGTCCCAGGGATGGGCCTTGAGCGCCTCCATGGTATCTTCAGGGAGTACCGGATTGGATTTTTTGATCCGGTTTTCAAGATAATCCGCCACAATTGCCTCAAAATCATCCATCCTCTCTTTCAGTGTCGGAACACGGCAGAAGTGCTGGGTGATCATAAACAACAGTTTGGGATTAAAGTCTTGATGCGGCGGCCTGTCCAGATGCCTGCTGGATGTTGTTATCAAACGGAGGTTGATCTTTACCACCCCGTTACCGTTTGAGCGGATGATTTTTTTTTCAGACACTGCCTGGAGAAGTCCTGCCTGTAGCTTTTCCGGCAGTCTTCCGATCTCTTCAATACAAAGTGTTCCGTTTTCCGCAGTTTCGAACAGGCTTTTATGGGTCACCATTGCATCCTCCCACCCGAACAATTCCCGTTCCAGGGCTTCCGGGGGTCTGGCTGCACAATTTATGGAAACAAAAGGACCGTCCCTGAACCCGGAAGCATTATGAATGGCCTCTGATATCCTGGTTTTACCCGTGCCGGTCCGGCCATACAGATGGATGGGATTATTGGTTGCCGCCATTTTTTTTGCATCCCGGCAAAACATTTTCATGGCCTCACTGTTCTGAATCAGGTCATCAAAAGTACACAAAGCAGACATATCCTGCCGGATACCGAACCAGGAAGACCTCTGATACCGGTCCTCCCCCAGAACCGGCCATTTTTCCGACAGCATCATCATGGTCCGCATATAATGTCTTGCAAGGGTCGCATGGGTATAGGGAATCTGGAAATGATCAAACAGGGTGTATACGGATTTAAGACTGATAAACCTGAGCCCGATGTCAATCACGGGCGTACCTTTGAGTTTGCCCGGCACCAGCATCCGCTCCCCGGCCGTGACCACCAGGTCAATATCTTCCGGCAGCGGCTCGTCCGGGTAATAGGGATAAAAATCATGATCCAGCCCCAGTGCCTTAAGATCGGCTGTCATTTCATCGGTATTGGTTTTTACATCATTGACCACCAGTATCCGCTGGCCTGGTTTGAGAGAAAAAATCTCCCGCATGTTATAGATCAGATTCTCCCGCTGGGCAAAAATATACTGCCTGCATTCCGGGAACATCTTCTCTACAATGATTTTCAGTCCCCTGGAAAAATAGAGGATGGTTTCGTCCGGATACAGATGGTTTTCTTCCAGATCGTTTAAGGATACGGTTCTGACATGGATTTTGCCATCGGCAAGTTCCCTGACCTGGTCATACACCATTTGAAGAAATGTCTGCTGAAGCCCGATAACGGCCAGTTTTTTTATCTCAGCCTGCATTTTTCCACAAACATTTTGAATAAGGGAAGCATATCATTGTTTTTCTGCATCATCAGTTCCGGGTGCCATTGGACAAGCTCCATGGGCAGGGTTTTGTGCCGGACTGCCTCGATCACCCCGTCCGGAGCCCGGGCCGTTATTATAAGATCTTTCCCCAAAGTTTTTATGGACTGGTGATGCCTGGAGTTGACACGGATGTGTGAGCCAAACAGGTCATGGAGCTCCGATCCCGGTTCAATGTCCACCTCATGGTCTGTTTCAAAGGAAATCGTATCCTGCATATGGTTTAAGACAGGCGGATCAAACTGGGAGGGAATATCCTGGAACAGGGTCCCGCCTAAAGCAACATTCACGATTTGAATCCCGCGGCAGATGCCAAGCACGGGCTTTTCCCGGGCCATGGCAATCTTCAACGCGGCCATCTGAAACATATCCAGGGTCTTATCGACCTTCCCCAGTTCTTTTTCAGGCATTTCATTGTAAAATCCAGGATCAATATCATTGCCGCCAATAAACAAAAAACCCTTGACCGCATCTGCCATGACAGGAAGAAATGTCTCATCCAGGGTTAAAGGAAAAATCAAAGGCTGGCCCCCGGCTTTTTCAAGAGATGTGGTATAGGCGAGGGGAACAACCGTAGCCGGCATGTCATACCGGTTCAAATCAATGTTGGCAATCACGCCGATGAGAGGGTTCATATATAGTTTCCCTTTATTTTGTTTTCGGGTCCAGGGCTGCCCTTAACCCATCCCCGAAAAGATTAAAGAACAGCACGGTTAAAAAAATGGCAGCCCCGGGGAAAATAGTCATGTGGTCTGCCACACCGATATAGTCCCGGCTTTCCGCAAGCATGGCCCCCCATTCCGGTGTGGGCGGCTGGGCTCCCAGACCGAGAAAGCTCAGGCTTGCAGCCGTGATGATGGAGGTTCCGATTCTCATGGTGAAATAGATGATAACACTGCTTAAGGTACCCGGCAAGATGTGGACAAACATCAGCCGTTTTTTTGATGCCCCGAGGCTTGTGGCGGCCCTGACATAAAGGCTTTCTTTCAGGGCCAGGGTAGACCCCCGGACGATTCTTGCAAAAGTGGGCATGGAAAAAAGGGACACAGCAACCACCACATTGACAAGACCCGGCCCCAGGATGGCCACAATGGCAATGGCCAGCAATATCCCGGGAAAAGCGAAAAGCACATCTGATGTTCTCATGATAAGCCCGTCCAGGAACCCGCCGAAAAACCCGCTGATGATTCCCAGTGTCACACCGGCCAGTGCCCCCACAAAGACTGAGGTAAATCCGACAGCCAGGGAAATTCTTGAGCCGTAGATAATCCTGCTTAAAATATCCCGGCCGTACAGATCCGTACCCGCAGGATGCTCAAAACTCGGAGGCATCATGGAACTGCCGTAATCGACTTTAAAAGGATCATGGGGGGCGACAAGAGGCGCAAAAACTGCAATTAAAACCAGCAGCACAATGAATATCCCGGCGATCATTGCAGTTTTCCGCTGTTTGAATTTGTGCAGGAAAATGGAAAAAGGCGTTTTCTTTTGTGTAATTGCAATCTTTTTATTCATAACGGATTTCCGGGTTGATCAAAGCGTATACCATGTCCACCAAAAGGTTGATAAAAACGAAATGAAAAGAATATAAAAGCAGCAAAGCCTGGAGAACAGGGTAATCCCGGACTCCCACGGCCTCTATCATATACCGGCCGATACCGGGCCATGCAAAGACTGTCTCTACCACCACAGACCCGCCCAAAAGAAACCCGAACTGCAGGCCCACCATGGTCACTACCGGGATCAGGGCGTTCCGGAAGGCATGCTTCCACATCACAAGGAATTCAGCCACCCCTTTTGCCCTGGCCGTGGAGATATATTCCTCATCCAGGACTTCCAGGAACGCAGACAGGGTAAATCGTGCCATTACAGCAGCCACTGTGGCGCCGAGCGTAAAAGAAGGCAGGATCAGTTCGGAAAATTTACCTGTGTACCCTGCCACCGGCAGCCATCCCAGATGAACGGCAAACAGTTGGATGGCAAGGAGTCCCAGCCAGAACTGGGGCACGGAAATACCGGATACGGACAGCAGCATGGCAGTATAATCCTGCCATCTGCCATTGTAAACGGCAGCCGCTGCTCCAAAGAGAACCCCGATGACGACCGACCATGCCATGCCTGTTATGGCAAGATACATGGTCGGCCAATAGCGCAGCATGATCTCATCATATACCGGCAATTTTGTCCGCAGGCTTTTGCCCAGATCTCCTGTTGCCATATTCTTCATATAGGTAAGATACTGTATGGGAAGGGGACGGTCCATCCCCATCTCCTTACGCAGCATTTCAACAGTTGCTTCGTCGGCATCGGTTCCGGCCATCATCCGGGCCGGGTCCCCAGGCAGCAGATGAACAAAGGCAAATGCCAGGATGGAGACCACAAACAGCACCGGAAGAATGGAAATGAGACGTTTTAAAAAATATTTGATCATAAGCGTTTATACTTAATCCGTCAGTTCAGCATCTTCAACTAAAAAAGCGCCGTCCGGCATGGGGTAAATGCCTTTTAAATTTTTTACCTTGGCTGCCATCAGGGTATCGACAAACAGATAGCCCCAGGGCGCCTGTTTCCAGACATAGTCCTGGAGGTCTGCATAGGCTTTTTTCCGGGCATCCGGACTGGCAGAAGCAAGACCTGCCGTGATGAAATCATCCACTTTTTTGTCTGAAAAGAACCCGAAATTAGACATGGCCGGCGGAAATGCATCTGTTGAGATAAGCGGTCTTGTCCCCCAGTCGGCATCCCCTGTGGAAGCAGACCAGCCGCCAAACCCGATAAACGGAATCGGATTTGCATCGTCTTTTTTCTGGCCTTCCAGTTTATTATAGAAACTTGCTACATCCATGGATTCTATTTTCCCGGTGATCCCGATTTTAGCCAGTTGCTGCTGGGCCATTTCAGTGGCTCTCAAGCGGTTGGATGCATTGGGTGTTAAAAAGACCACCTCAAATCCCTTTTCATACCCTGCTTCTTTCATGAGTGCCTTTGCTTTTTCAATATCTAAGGGCCAGGCCGCCTGTTTCTTGTAGAACTGGAGGTTGGACGGGATAATGGAATCAGCCTCTGCAGCAGCTCCGCCCCAGGCGATCTTGATAATGGAGTCCTTGTCCAGGGCATAGTTCACTGCCTGGCGAACCCTGACATCGGCAAAGGGTTTGTACCGGGTGTTCATGATCAGGTATCTTTCGATAATGGAAGGCTGTTTGATGATATCAAGCTTGGGATCATTTTCAGCAACCTTTATCATCTCAGCCGGCATGGGAAAGATATAGTGAGCCTGGCCGGCTCTGAGCATTGCAAGACGGGAACCGCTTTCCGGAACGGGCCGGAATGTAATGGAATCCACATTTACCTTTCCTTTCCAGTAATCCGGATTCTTTTTAATCCTTACATGATCGCCTGAAACCCACTCATCAAAAATATAGGGGCCTGTTCCGACAGGATGTTTGCTGACTTCATCCCCATAGGTTTCAAGAGATTTGGGGCTCAGGATCAGGGAACCGGGATGGGCAATGGCATTGACAAATGCACCAAAGGGTTCCTTCAGGCTGAACCGGACGGTATAGTCATCGATCACCTGACAGGATTCCACAGGTTTCATAAGGCTGGATCTTTTGTATTTGCCGGTCATCATGCGGTCGATATTGACCTTTACCGCATTGGCATTAAACAGGGTCCCGTCATGGAATTTAATGCCTTGTCTCAGTTTGAATATAAATTCTGTGGCAGCATCATTAAATGTATAGCTCTCGGCCAGGAGCGGGATAATGTTCATGTCTTTGTCAAAACCCATGAGGCCTTGACAGATGGCGCGTTCAATGGCACCGGAATAGGTGTCGGACGTGTCATGGGGATCCAGGGATTTTGCCGTGGATTCGGATGCATAAATAATGTCTTTTGTGCCCGCATAGCCCGGGGCTGCCAGCAGGGTCAGCGCCAGCAGGGTCAGGATCACTCTTTTCATTTATTTTCTCCTTTTATTTTTTTCTCATTATTTCAGCCGATACCTATATCAGCTTGACTGTCAGCAGGCCCATCAGCAACAAAATGGCCTGCTGTAACTTCTTTTAACACTAATTTTTCAGGCGGATTCCCAAAAGGCCTCACAGGACTCGGGATTTCCCCGGTGAGCATATTGAAGCAGGTCCGCTTTGACGGGTCGGCAACAGGGATAGCAGACAACAGTTTCCGGGTATAAGGATGTCCCGGGTTCTCAAAGATATCCCGGCGTGAGCCTGTCTCCACCACCTGCCCGAGATACATGACCATCACCCTGTGGCTCACCCGTTCGATCACGGCCATGTCATGGGAGATAAACATATAGGAAAGGTTCAGTTCTTTTTGCAGTTCCATCATCAGGTTCAGGACCGTGGCCTGGATGGAAACATCCAGGGCTGAGACGGCTTCGTCGGCAATGATCACCTTGGGATTTGTGGCCAGAGCCCTTGCAATGGCGATCCGCTGGCGCTGGCCCCCGGAAAACTCATGGGGGTAATGGCTGGCATGGGCGGCAGGAATGCCCACCCGTTCCAAAAGCTTAGCCACCCGTTTTTCCCGGCTGCCTTTATCCCCGATTGCGTGGATTATAAGGGGCTCTGCAATGGAAGCGCCAATGGTCTGTCTCGGGTTCAGCGAGGCAAAAGGGTCCTGAAAAATAAACTGGATATCCTGGCGCAGCGACTGGAGTTTTGAATCTGAAACCATCATGACGTTTTCCCCCTGGAACAGGACCTCACCCTTGGCAGGAACGAGCTTTAATATGGAAAACCCGGCAGTTGATTTTCCGCAGCCCGACTCCCCTACGATACCTAATGTTTCACCAGGGAAAAGTTTGAAACCGACATCTTCAACAGCGTGGATCAGATGGGTGGGTTTACCCAGGAATGATTTTTTAGAAACAAACCGGGTGGTCAGATGGCTGACCTCCAGGAGCGGCGGGGCACCATAGTCTGCCGTATCAATTTCTTTTTCTGCCGGCAGTTCATCCGTTTCTTTCCTGCTCAGTTCCTTTTCCATTTCAAGGATTGCAAGGGTAGCCGGGTTTTTCCGGCCTGTCATACTGCCCAGGACCGGAACCGCTTTAAGCAATGCCCGGGTATAAGGATGGCCCGGGTTTGAAAAAATGGACTGAACATCATTATGTTCCACTACCCTGCCCTGATACATGACAATAACCCGGTCTGCCAGTTCTGCCACAACACCCATGTCATGGGTGATAAACACTACAGACATGGAAAATTCTTTTTGAAGGGATCGGATCAGGGCCAGGATCTGGGCCTGGATGGTCACATCCAGGGCAGTTGTAGGCTCATCCGCGATCAAGAGCTGGGGGTGAGAGGACAAAGCCATGGCAGTCATCACTCGTTGACGCATCCCGCCGGACATCTGGTGGGGATATTCTGAAAGCCGCCGTTTTGCGTCCGGTATTCTCACTATATTAAGAAGATCAATTGCTTTTTTTTCTGCCTTTGCCCTGGAAATCTTCTGATGAATGTGAATCGCTTCCATCAACTGATTGCCAATGGTAAAAAGCGGATTCAAAGAGGTCATGGGCTCCTGGAAAATCATGGACATATCCGCTCCCCGGATTTTTTTTGCCTCTGAATTGGAAAGGGTGGTGATATCCTGGATGACCTTGTTTCTTTTTTTCAAGAGAATCTGACCCGAATCGGTTCTCACCCGGCTGAGCAAATGCATGACCCGGCGCATGGTCACGGTCTTCCCGGAGCCGGATTCCCCGACAATGGCAAGGGTTTCTCCTTTTTTTACGGTCATGGAGACATCATGAACCACCTTTGTAAACCCGTTATAGCCGGGAAAACTCAACGAAAGATCCCGGACTGACAGGATCTCGTCATCTGCCATGGCTAACTGCGTTTCAACAGAACTATTCAAAATACCCTTTTCTTTTAATTACCTTGTTTCTTATCATGATCTGCCCCTTTGCCATCACATCTCGGATTTCCATGGTATCAGGGTCAAGCACCAGGATATCTGCATGGGCACCGGCTGTAATCACCCCTTTTTTACCGGCCAGGCCGTAAATTCTTGCCGGAGTGGTGGTCAGCGGCCTCAATGCCTTTTGAAGATCCATCCCCTTATCCGCTACCAGACGCTTTAATTCAAACAGCAGGGATTTTGGCGAACCGACCTCCATGCCCAATATCCGGCTTCTGTCCTGATTCCATTGA
>MGTJ01000041.1 GCA_001799395.1 Desulfobacterales bacterium RIFOXYA12_FULL_46_15
CAAGATATAAGGGCCAAAAACCCGTATAATATTCTGCTTGACAGAGCTTTGCCGATATATTATCCATGAAACGGATGATCCGGAAAACCCGTTTTTTTCGTAAAGCCATTATAAATAAAATCTTGATAAATATAACCCGTTGATTGATCTTACGCTTATGACTGACCATTGGGTATTTTTCCATAATATACTGGACAACCTCCTGGAGGGATGTCAGATTCTTGATTCCGGTTTCCGGTATCAATATGTGAATGATATTGCGGTAAGCCAGGGCTGTTTTTCCAGGGAAGAGCTTCTCGGCCGTACCATGATGGAGATTTTTCCGGGCATTGAGCACACCCCCGTGTTTTCAGTCCTTGAACAATGCATGACGGACAGGATCGCCCGGAGCATGAAAAACGAATTCACGTTTCCGGACGGGTCCGGAGCCTGGTTTGATCTAAGGGTTGAGCCGGTTCCCGGTGGAGTGATGGTCCTTTCCATGGAAATCACCGGAGAGCTTCGCATCAAAAAAGAAAAACAGATGGAATTTGAAGTGCTTCAATTGATTAACAGTGCCCAAAGCTGGGAAGGTCTCCTGGAATCCATCCTGGATCGCCTGAAAGAATGGTCCGGTTGTGAATCTGTCGGCATACGGATCAAGGATGGTTTGGATTATCCCTATTTTCTGACTTCAGGATTTTCAAAAGAATTTGTCCGGCTGGAAAACCGTCTGTGCAATTATGCCAAAGATGGTACGGTTGAACTGGATGCCGATGGCAATCCGGTCCTTGAATGCATGTGCGGCAATATCCTGCGTAAAAGATTTGACCCTTCAAAAAATTTTTTTACAACCGACGGCAGTTTCTTGAGCAATTGCACGACTGATCTTCTGACAACCACCACAGATGCGGATCGTCAGACAAGGAAACGGAACCGCTGTAATTCTGCCGGATATGAATCCGTGGCCCTGATTCCGCTGCGGGTCGGCAGCGAAACCTTTGGCCTGATACAGCTCAACGACAGGCAGAAAGGCCGGTTTACCCCTGAAATGATTACCTTGTTTCGCCGGCTTGCAGATAATACAGCCAATTTCCTGGCCAGGAAAAAGGCTGAAGCCTGGATTGAACATTTAAACTCTGTCCTGCGCGGTATCCGGAATGTCAACCAGTTGATTGTCCGTGAAAAGGACCGGGATGCGCTGATCAAAAAAGCCTGCGATCTCCTGGTGGATGCCAGGGGATTTTATTCTGCAGTGATCGGTTTGACCGACGGATCAGGGGAAAAAGTCCTGGCTTTTGCCGGAACCGGGCAGGAGCTTATCTTTATGCAGGATATGCTGGGTGAAGGGAAAATACCGGATTGTGCCCGGAAGGCCATGACCTCCCGGAAGACAGAGAGTCGCAAATCATGTCCTGACTCATGTAACGGATGCTCAGGCAGGGTCAGCTCTTTGAACCGGTATGATACGCTGTCCTTTTGCCTTGAACAGGGAGGCTGTCTCTATGGGTTTATGACCGTATGCCTGCCGGCAGGACCCGGTGACAACCTGGAAGAGATGGATCTTTTGAATGAAATATCAGGCGATATTGCGTTTGCTTTAGACAGCATGGCAATTGAAAAAGAACGTGACGAATCAACGGTTGCCCTTGTCGAAATCCGGGAACAGCTCCGGCAGTCACAGAAACTTGAAGCCATAGGACAGCTTGCAGGCGGTATCGCTCATGATTTCAACAATATTCTCATGGCTCAGATTGGGTATTGTGATCTCATGGCCGAAGAACTGGATGCCGGGACCCAGCTATCCGATAACCTGGCCGAGATTCGGATCGCTGCAGAGCGGGCCGCAGCGCTTATTCGCCAGCTTTTGATCTTCAGCCGGAAACAGGCATTGCAGCTTGAGGTGCTGGATTTGAATACAGTGGTCAGAGGGGTTGAAAAAATGCTCAGGCGGCTGATCGGTGAAAATATTGAATTCAAACTGGTATTAAAGGACACCCTGGGCCGGATAAAGGCTGATCCGGGCCAGATTGAACAGATCATTGTCAATATTTCAGTCAATGCGCGCGATGCCATGCCCTATGGCGGAAGGCTTACCATTGAAACGGCCGATATGGTGATGACTGAATCCGATGTTATAAATTTTTCTGATGCAGTTGCCGGGGATTATGTCATGTTGAAAATTACAGACACCGGCTGCGGCATGGACAAAATTACACAGGGCAGACTTTATGAACCTTTTTTTACAACAAAGGAAAAGGGAAAGGGAACAGGCCTGGGACTGGCTACGGTCTATGGGATCGTAAGACAGGCCGGGGGTCACATCCGGGTTGACAGTGAGCCTGAAAAGGGCACAATTTTCAGAATCTGCCTGCCCCGGGTGAAGACAGAGGTAAAAGAGGATGCAGGGAAAAAGGCGGCAATGGTTCATGGACAGGATGAGCTGGTATTGCTGGTTGAAGATGAAATGCCCCTTCGGAATCTTTTTGCAAAAATGATCAAAAGCCTTGGTTATCGGATAGAAATCTCTGCAAACGGAGAGGATGCCCTGGCAATGGTTGAGGAAAAGCACCTGAAGCCGGATCTTCTCATCACGGATGTGGTCATGCCCCGGATGAGCGGCAAAATGCTGGCAGACAGACTCCTAATGAAATACCCGGGCATGAAGACCCTCTATATGTCCGGGTATACGGATGAGTCCATTGTTCATCACGGTATTGTATCCCCGGATATTTTTTTCCTCCAGAAACCTTTTGACATTGCGGATCTTTCCGGAAAGATCCATGAAATAATGCCTTAGGAATAAAACTGTTCCGGGTCCTTGCTCAATGATGCCTTTATTGTCCGGGGAAATGCCGGCTGACCCATCAATGTTTTTCTTGACAAAAAGTATCTTCTTATCCTATGAAATTTCCATGATATCAGATATTCCCACATCTTCCCAGAATCCGCCGCCTCAAAAGCCAATCGGAGCAAAAGGGGAAATTACACGAGCGGCCATCCTGGATACTGTTCACGAAGTCTTCAAGGAGATGGGCTATTATAATACTTCCATCTCGGAAATCACACGCCGGTGCAATGTTTCCGCTGCTACTTTTTATCGGTATTTTAAAAACAAAGAACAGATATTCCTTCAAATGAATGACATGATTATATCTCGGTTTAATGAGATGGCTGCTTCCTTAAAGCTTGAAGGATTGGATTTCCATGGCCGGTTGCGAGAGGTAATCCGGCTCCTTTATATTCACAGCCGGGATAATTTTGCCTTTCACCGGATGTTGGGCGAATCAGAGCTTATAGATCGTGTTGCTGTCGACTTTTATGGATATATAGCAGGGTTCATCCGAAACTTTCTCAGGCGGGAAGCGCGATCAGAAAACATCCGACCGGTGAATCCGAATATTATCGCCTATGCCCTGATCGGTATCTGCTATTTCCAGGTTTTAAGAAAAGACAAAACAAAGGACGAATTTCCGGAAGACAAGACCGTAGACTTGATCACGGAGTTGGTCATCAACGGCATCAGCGGTCCGTCCCGGTGGGTTAAAGCAAAAGACTGGGATATTCTCAGCAGGCCGGCTCCTGCGCCCATAAGTACCGTAGAGGGCGAGCCGATGACGAAAGGTGAGAAGACAAGACAGATGATCCTGCTGTCTGCAGAAAAAATATTCGGCCAGCTTGGAGTCAATCGTACCAATATTGCCGACATTACTCGCGATGCCGGAGTTGCCCATGGTACTTTTTATATCCATTTCGAGAGCAAAGGCGAGCTGCTTGAAGGGCTTGTGAAATATGCCAATCATCTTATCCGGAGAGATCTGCAACGCGCTGTTGTAAATGTTCGGGACAGAAGGGATGTTGAACGTATTGCAATTCTGGTAAGCTTTGAGTTCATTCAGCGTCATAAATGGATCTATAGGATAGTTCCTGAATTTGAAATGATCAATCAAGCCGTTACTTTCTGGTACTACAATAAGATATCCGAGGGCTATATTCAGGGACTTGAACAGGGAATACATAAAGAGCAGATAAGAAACCTGCCTCCGGCCTTTCTGGCTTGGTACCTGATGGGATATACCCATTTCATATCTTTGAAGTGGATCGTATGGCCCGCCGACTCTCAGACAAAGATGACCAATAAGATAACAAAGGAAGTAATTGAATTTATGCTATACGGTATAAAACCTGATAAAGAACAAAAAAAATAAATCTTCCTGTCACAAGATTAATAGTTATTCCCTTCTTTTTATTTGTTATCTTTCCATACCGCAATTACATGAACACTTCATGAGGTGCCCTTTTCATAAGGGTCGATCTTGTTTTACATTTGTATTTAAGGGTCTTGACGGCCGGGAGGCGGCATAATTACCTGGTATTAATAATTCTTTTATTTTTTCTTGACAAAGAAAAAATAGTTTGAAATAAATAAATGAAAGGTGAGTCATATTTCACTTGAAAGGTGAGTCATGTTTCGTTTCACCTAATACCCTCAACAAAAAATAGAAAGAGGAGGATGTATTATGTCAGGAAAAGCAAGACTAGTATCGGCAGTTTTGGTGATGGCTTTCATGGTGACGGCTTTCACCCGGTCGGCCATTGCATCCGGAGAACCTATCAAAATAGGAGTCGTTACATCCAGGTCCGGGGTTTTTCAGGAGTGGGGTACAGAGGAGCTTCGAGGTCTGGAGTTGGGGCTGGAATACGCCACGGATGGTACCAATCAAGTGCTGGGACGTGACATCAAACTGATTGTCGAAGATGACACCAGCAAGCCGGAGGTCGGGGTACAAAAGGCGGTCAAGCTATTGACCGAAGGCAATGTGGACATACTCACCGGTGCCATAAGCAGCGCTGTTGCAATGGGCATTCAGGCGAAAGTGCTTGAATATAAGAAGCCTTATATTATAAGTGCTGCTTCTGCTGACGCGATTACCGGTGAAAACTTCAATAGATACACTTTCCGGGTCGGCAGGTCATTGCGCCAGGGTTCCCTCTCCGGTGCCAAATACATTGTGGACAACGTGGGCAAAAATATTGCCATTTTGGCTGCGGATTATGCCGGCGGAAGGTCATTTGCCGATGCCTATAAGAAAGACTTTATAGCCAACGGGGGAAACATAGTTATCGAGCTTTACGCCCCTCTGGCCACTACCGATTTCACTCCTTATTTGCAGAAGATTAAGAGTTCCGGAGCGAATGCACTGATGCTGTTCGTGACAGGCGCCAACTTCACCACAATGCTGCCCAAGCAAATCGGGGAGCTTGGTATTTATGAGAAGATGAAGGTTGCAACTGATTTTGCCGATATATCCTTTTTCAAATCATTGGGCATGGCAGGCGTGGGTATGGTGGGGACCTGCATGTATTATTATGAACTCTTTGACAATCCATTGAACAAGTGGTTAGTTGAAAATCATCAAAAGAAGTTCAACTCTCCACCAGAGCTGTGGGCCGGCCATAGCTTTGCTGCCGGTATCGCTTTGGTAGCAGCCGTTAAAAAAGCCGGTTCTGTGGATACGGAGGCCCTGATTAAGGCGCTGGAAGGCCTTGAGTTTGATGGGCCTAAAACGCTGACCGAGAAAATGCGCATCCGGCCGGAAGACCATCAGGCCATGCAGGGGGTGCCTGTTGTTGAATTAATCAAGGTCGAGGGAAAAGACTATCCTGTGCCAAAATTGTTATTCCTGCCTACTGCGGAGCAAGTCAATCTTCCTATTACTGTGCCTGCGAAATAAACAACACGTTGGAAGGCGCCCGGTATGACGTCGGAAGAACTGCCGGGCGTATTTCCTCTCTCGACCTTGAGAGGCAGGGGGGGGCTTGGTCCAGGTGAAGATAAAATGATTTATCTTGGTGATTGATTAGGTGTACCTTATGGTCAACTGAATCTGTAACAGGTTCAGGCAGGAGGTGAAAAATGAATTTAGCGGAATGCGTTGAGACGCATGCTCTCAAGTTTGGTGATGCGAAAGCGGCGTTAATATCTGATGACAGTGGCGAGCATTGGTCCTATGCAGGGTTAAACAAACAGATTAATCGTATTGCCAATGGCCTTCTAAGTCTTGGAATTTCTCCGGGTGCACGTATTGCGGTTATGCTGCGGAGCCGCCCGGAACTTATCTTCTGTAGTTTTGCAATATTCAAGACAGGCTGTATTTATGTTTCTATTAATTCCAGGCTTAAAGAAAAAGAAATCAAGCATATTTTAAAAAATTCAGGAGCCGAAATTTTAATTTGTGATTCGTCAGTAATATCGCTGATCAAAGATATTCGGGATGATTGTAAAGAGCTGAAGCATATTGTTTTATATGGAGACATTCAAGAAGAGGGAGCAATCAAATTTTCAGAATTGATTAAAGGAAAGTCTGATAATTACAAGGTTGACCCTAATATTACTGAAATTGCTGCCATCATGTATACCGGAGGCACAACAGGTGCTCCCAAAGGTGTAGTATTGACCCATGCCGCTATAATCGGCAATAGCCTGGCGGGAAGTAAAAGGCTTTTGTTTGATGAGAACACAATTATTGTAATTGCAATGCCGATGTTTCATATCGGAGGAATGGCTGCCGGTGCATTCTATTGCTTTCTGAATGGTGCTACAATGGTACAGCAAGAATTTTTTAATGCGGAAAAATATATAGAAGCGTTTAAAAAATATAGAGCGACCGTCATCTACGGGGTTCCCACATTCTATTACTCATTTAACAGCCTCCCCGAGTCAAGAACAAAAGATTTCAGCTCGGCAACACTCGGATTCAGCGGTGCAGGCGTATTTGCTGCCTCTGTTAGAAAATCCTTTGAGGAGAGGTTTGGAGTTAAGGTCTACCAATACTATGGTCTTACAGAAAACTCACCTGGTGTAACCGTCGAGGATCCCCTGGCGCCGGAGAGAAATTATGAATCGGTGGGGGCTGCGCTTCCAGGGGTGGAGATAAAAATAGTTGATGAAAATGATAACGAACTTCCCATTGGTGAGCATGGAGAATTGTGTGTGCGAGGTCCTTATCTAATGAAAGAATACTGGAAAAACCCTGATACCACCAGGGAATCCATGAGGGGCGGGTGGCTGCATACCGGGGACCAGGGCCTCATTGACGAAAAAGGGAATTTTTATATAAAGGGGCGTAAGCATGACATGATTCTTATCGGAGGCGCTAATGTTTATCCGGCAGAAGTGGAAGGTATTCTTCTGGAAGCTGATAAGCGCATCAACCAGATTGCTGTGGTTGGAGTTCCGGATGAAAGACTGGGTGAAGTTCCAAGGGCATTTGTAGTTATGGGGAAAGGAAATAAATGCACGGAAAATGAGATTATTGAGCTTGCCCGCGCCAACATGGCTCACTATAAAGCACCGCGCAGCGTAGTGTTTATGGATTCACTCCCTATGACTTCAATAGGCAAGATAGACAAAAAACTACTTCAGGATAAAGGCGGCTGTTAGCGGATTATTTATTATCATTGCAGCCATGGATATATAGCAAAAATGGATTTTAAAAATATGTCAAAAACATATTCGCTTGTGGAAGTCCGGCAGGATATTTACCGGGTAATCATCAATAGACCCGGGGACCGGAACTCTATTAACACTCCGCTTATGGAAGAGATTGAGCAGATACTGGCAGAAGCGGAAAAATCATCTGCCAGGGCCATCGTCTTTACCGGAGCCGGGGATTCATATTTTATCGGCGGGGCAGATGCTATAGAGATGATGGAATATAATCCGGAAGAGGCATTTGCCTTTTCCGGCCGTATTCAAAGATTGTTCAACCGGATGGAAGAAAGCCCGCTAATCCTGGTTGCTGCTATTAATGGGCTCTGTTATGGCGGCGGGTATGAGTTTGCATTGGCTTGTGATTTCCGGATTGCCGGCGAAACCGCACGCATGGGACTTCCCGAGGTGCGGGTAGGCATTATCCCAGGCGGAGGGGGGACTCAGCGTCTGCCCCGGCTCATAGGCAAAGGGAAGGCACTGGAGGTAATCCTGACGGGCCGTTTGTACGGAGCAACAGAAGCATTAGATATGGGCTTGGTTCATCAGGTGGTTCCTAATGACGAACTTAATGCCGAAACCAATAAATTTTTAGACTCTTTTTTCAAGATTCCCAGGCATGCTTTGTCCCATGCAAAAAAAGCGGTACAAGCCTCTCAAAACGACATCTTTACCGATGGACTGCGTGTGGAACGCCTTGAATTTAAAGAATGTTTTAAAAATAATTTTTTTGTTGATGAAATTTCTTCCCAGGTTAAGTCGGGTATAATGACTACAACGAAAACATTGGAGGAATCTAATTAATGTCGGAAAAACAGCAACCCTATATATTGCAGACCGTAGATTTGACAAAGAGCTTCGGCAGGCAGACAGCAGTAAATATGGTTAGTCTCAACATTCTTCCCGGCGAGTTTGTATCCATAATCGGTCCCAACGGAGCGGGAAAGACAACCTTTTTCAACCTGATCACCGGTGCTTTTAAACCGGATAGCGGAATAATTTATTTTAAAGGCCGGGATATTACCAAGGCCAAAGAGTTTAACCGGGTACAAATGGGGATGGCCCGGTGTTTTCAAATCACTAATGTTTTCCCGCATATCTCGGTTCTGGAAAATGTGCGGCTCGCAGTTCAAGCCAAATCAAAACATAAATACAGATTATTTATAAATGCTGATAAACTTAAAGAACTCACCGAATATGCGCATTACTGCCTGGAAATAGTCCAGTTGAAAAATATGGCCTATCAAATGGCTATAAGCTTAACCCATGCCGATCAGCGCAAACTGGAAATAGCAATACAACTGGCTTCCCAGGGAGAACTCATGCTGTTGGACGAGCCGACGGCCGGTATGTCTGCTGAAGAAGTCCCCGCGATTGTGGAAGTTATTAAGGATATAAGAAAAAAAGAGCAAAAGACCATTGTTATGGTAGAGCATAAGCTGAATATGGTGCTTAGTTTATCCGATCATATTGCGGTTATGAATTACGGCATGTTGATCGCCTATGGCTCGCCCCGGGAAATAAAAGAAAATCAGGATGTGCAAAGTGCTTATCTGGGCAGGAAGGGGGATGCATGAATATCCTGGAAATGCATAATATTCACACTTATATGGCAGGATTTCATATTCTTGAAGGTGTTAATTTAACGGCTGAACACGGCAAATTAACCATTCTGCTGGGCAGAAACGGCTCGGGTAAAACAACAACGATAAAAACCATCATGGGATTGACCCCGGCTAGATCAGGGGAGATTTTATTTCAAGGTAGGCCCATACAAAAATTGCACGATTTTGAAATACCATGGCTTGGTATTTCTTTAGTCCCCGAAGGCAGAGACGTTTTTTCACAATTAACCGTAGAGGAAAATCTTCTCATTGCTGTGCGTAAAGGTAAAAAAGTTCCAAAACAACGGTTGGATTATATTGTGGATATTTTTCCACCAATGAAAAATCTTTTTAAGAAAAAGGGCAGGAACCTTAGCGGTGGAGAAAAACAAATGGTTGCCGTAGCCCGGGCATTGGTAAATGAAGATAAACTTCTGCTCATTGATGAGCCGACTAAAGGTTTGGCGCCCATTATGGTTGAAAGTATGCGCCTGGCACTGGCCGAAATAAAAAAGAACGCTACCATAATCCTTGTAGAGCAGAATTTTGAGTTTGCCGGCAGCATTGCTGATGATTTTTTAATCATGGAACACGGAAAGATTGTTTGCAGCGGGGAAATCGGAGATTTGATAAATAACAGGGAAATGCAGCACATGTATCTGGGGGTTTAATAAATGACTTCACAATTGTTTGTCAACATACTGCTTAGCGCACTGTCCCTGGGTGTCATCTATTTTTTGCTGAGTTCAGGGTTTGCTTTGGTTTTCAGCTTGTTGCGGGTGTCTAATTTTTCTCACGGCTCCCTGATCATGTGGGGTGCCTATCTTGGCATATATCTGGTCAAGGCTCTGTCGAGCTTTTCTTTGGGGCTCATTATAAGCGCTGTGATGATCGGGATTATTCTGGCGCTTGTTGAGTTTTTTCTTTTCCGGCGGCTTTACGGAGGGAACCCGCTCTTTGAATTACTGCTCACTTTCGGGTTGATATATATATTGGATGAAGCTGTTAAGCTTGTCTGGGGTGCCGCCATCATTACGGTGGATAAGCCATCCTTTTTACAGGGAACGGTAATGATTTATGGTGAGCCTTTTGCCATACTGAGGCTCTACATCTTTGGTCTGGGGGCATTTGTCTGCGCCGGATTATATTTTTTACTGAATAAAACAAAACTTGGCTTGATTATTACTGCGGGTATTGAAAATAAAGAAATGGTCAGGGCCCTGGGCATAAACATCAATAGGGTATTTACGTTTGTCTGCTGGCTGGGCGGGTTTCTGGCAGGCATTGCCGGATTTGTACTGGCGTATTTCAACGGCCTTAGCCCGGAAATGGGTACAAACCAGTTGCTCAACGTCCTGGTTATTGTAGTTGTGGGCGGGTTGGGCAGTTTCATGGGGGCAGCGATTGCAGCGGTTATAATGGGTCTGGCTGAAGCGTTTATAGGTTTTTACCTGCCGGAACTGGCTGTTTTGAGTTCATTCATCGTAATGTTTATTGTGCTGAGTATCAAGCCATCGGGCTTGCTGGGGGAGGAATAAGGTGATGTCTATAAACAGGTATCTTCAGAAATACCGGTCGGCGCTGATTTTGATAATTATATTGATTTTACTGCCGTTATTCTCTTCAGAGTATATTAAAGTTGTTGCGATGCAGATATTTATCTTCGGGGTTTTTGCAATAAGCTACGATATCCTCCTTGGTTATACAGGCATTGCATCATTCGGGCATGCTATATTTTTCGGTACAGGAGCATATGTCAGCGCTTTGATGATGCTCAAGGCCGGTTTCAGCTTCTGGGCTACAATTCCATTCGTGGTTGTCAGTTGCGCAGGGATCGGTTTGGTGATCGGGCTGTTGACGCTTAGGTTTGCGACTATCTATTTTACCATAGTCACTTTAGCACTGGGGCAGTTCTGTTATTTTTTATTAACCAATGCCTTAACGTATCAGTACACTGGAGGAGATGACGGACTGCATGGATTACCCATGGTTTTACAAACGAAAAATCAAATGTACTATCTGGCCCTTGCATTTTTGCTGGCGGCATTTTTTATTGCTAAAAAAATCATTTCATCACCTTTGGGGAAAACATTGGTGGCTATAAGAGAAAATGAATTCCGGGCTAAAATGATCGGCTATAATGTTTTAAACTATCGGCTTATTGCGCTGGTTATATCCGGAATAATGGCCGGACTGGCAGGTTCTTTCAACGCTGCAATGCTGAGATCGGTCTTTCCCGGATTTATGGGAGCGAGCACCACGATAGATGTAATATTGATGACCATCCTCGGGGGTATGGGGTCTTTGTTGGGACCGGTGGCCGGCGCAGCTCTGGTAATAATTTGCCAACAATATCTCAGCTCCTATTTTGAATGGTGGCTATTGATATTCGGCGTAATTTTTGTCCTGGTGGTTTTATTCCTGCCACAGGGATTGATCAGTATTGTCTATCGTTTCAGAAAAAAAAACACTTCCGGGGGTTTAAACTGAAACCTGATATTAAGATGCTTTAAATGTCCTTTTCCGGCAGATGCCGGTGTAACTGCAGAAGCTGTAAATAAAATTAAATAAAAATTATAGAGGTGAGATGATATTATGTGTAAAGAAGAAGTGACCTGCGGAATTGTGGGCATTGGGCTTTATTTCCCGGAAAATGTCCGGACTTATAAAGACATAGCCGAATTGTCGGGCATACCGGAAGATGTTGTATTAAATAAATTGGGGATAAACAGGATTTATTATCCCGGTGAAAAAGATCAAACATCGGAAATGGCCATATGGGCTGCCGAAGATTGCTTAAATAGAACCGGCATTGACCCCAAGGAAATAGATTTAATCATTTATTTTGGCGAAAATTATTCTGATTATCAGCTTTTTTCAATAGCTCCCAAGGTTCAGGGCAAAATCGGTGCTGTGAATGCCTGGTGTTACGATATGGAATGTAAGTGCGGTTCTGCCGTTGTGGCCCTGGATCAAGCCAAAAAATATTTGATGAACGATGCCGGCATTAATACCGTAATGATCGCCGGCGGATATAGAAATGTCGATAAGGTGGATTATAAAGACAATGGTATTTCATTTTTATTCGATGTTTCCTGCGGAGGTGCTGCGGCAATTATAAAGAAAGGTAATAATAGGCGTGTCGTATTGGAAAATGCCAATATAGCCGACGGTCAGTTTGCCGAATCGATCATAGTCCCAGGCGGCGGATCGCGTATACCATTTACACCGGAAAACATTAATAAGGATTATTTGAAATATTATCGTCTTCAAGATCCGCAGGGTTTCCGCAGCAGATTAGCGCCGATCACTATTAAGAACCTGGCTAAAGTTACCGAAATGGCTTGCAAGAAAAGCGGGTTATCATTGTCAGACATAACTTTCATCTGTCCCCTCCATATGAAAGCATCGGCCCATCGTGAATTGTTGGGATATCTTAATCTTCCTCCGGAGAAGAGTGTATATTTATCAGATTACGGACACTGCGGACAGCTCGATATGCTGATTTCAATGAGAAATGCTGAAGAAAAGAAATTAATAAAAGAAGGCGATGTGGTGGCGCTTATCGCCATGGGGTTTGGGTATGTCTGGAATGCCGGCATTGTGAAATGGTAAATAAAATATCGGCATGATGGATAACCAGCGGGGGCATCCTTTTCCATCTGTTGTTTCAGCCGGAGTCTGATCCAGGGTGGATCAGGCGTTTGTTACCACCCGTTTGGTTTCCCTGGCAATCTCCAATTCCTCGTTGGTCGGAACAACCAGAACCTTGACTTTTGATCCTGAAGGGCTGATTTGTCTTAAACAATCTTCGGGCAGATTGTTTTTACCTGTATCGATTTCAATATTCAGGCAGGATAAATCCTTACAGCATTCCTCCCGGATGACCGGGGCATTCTCCCCGATCCCGCCGGTAAAGACCAGGGCGTCGATTCTTCCCAGCACGGCAACATAGGCCCCGATATATTTTTTAATGCGATAGGTATATACTTCCAGGGCCAGCCGGGACCGGTCATCGCCTTTTTCGGCCCCGTCCAGGACCACCCGCATGTCATTGGCCCCGGAAATGCCTTTCAGCCCGCTTTCCTTGTTCAAAAGTCCGTCAATCTCATCCAGGGACATGTTCAGATGGTTGGCGAGAAAAAACGGGATGGCCGGGTCCATATCACCGGAGCGGGTTCCCATGACAAGACCTTCAAGCGGGGTCAACCCCATGGAGGTGTCCACGCATCGGCCGTTTTTAACGGCTGCCATGCTGGCGCCGTTGCCCAGGTGCAGGGTAATCAGATTCAGTTCGCTTAAAGGTTTCCCGATATATTCCGCAGCCCTTTCAGCCACATAGGCATGGGATGTCCCATGGAACCCGTACCGGCGGACCCGGTGTTTTTTATATAAGAAATAGGGCAAGGCATAGATATAGGCTTTTCTGGGTATGGTCTGGTGAAAGGCAGTGTCAAACACGGCTACCTGGGATGCGTCCGGGAAAATGGACATGGCAACCCGGATGCCGGTCAGATTGGCTGGATTATGAAGCGGGGCCAGGGGAGTATTTTTTTTGATTTCCAGGATCACCTTTTCGTCGATGATCATAGGGGCTTGAAAAGTTTCTCCGCCATGAACTACACGGTGCCCCACGGCAGAAATTTCCGACTTGTCCATGATAACACCGTGTTCAGGATCAGTCAGCAATTCCGTGATTTTTTCCAGCCCTTCCCGGTGGTCGATCTTGAGGTCTTCAATGACCATTTTCCGATGGTTGCCATCCTTTGCCATGGTCTTATGGGTGAGTTTTCCCGGGTCTTCCCCGATTTTTTCAGCCAGGCCCATGGCCAGGACTTCTTCTGCAACCATGTCGAACAATTGATATTTGATAGAGGAACTGCCGGTATTGATGACAAGGATCTTCATATTAACTCCTTTCCCGCCCTGGCCTGGATGGCGGTGATGGCTATGGTATTGACCACATCTGAGACAAGACACCCGCGGCTCAGATCATTGACCGGCTTTTTCAGCCCCTGAAGGACCGGGCCGACGGCAACTGCCCCGGCCGAGCGTTGAACCGCCTTATAGGTATTGTTCCCGGTATTCAGGTCTGGAAAGATAAACACTGTTGCTTTACCTGCCACTTCACTGTCCGGCATTTTTATCCCTGCAACAATGGGGTCAATGGCTGCATCATATTGTATGGGACCTTCCAGTTTCAGATCAAGCCCCCTTTGACGGGACATTTCTCTTGCCAGTTGAGTCGCCTTTCGAACCTTTTCCACATCTTCTCCTTTTCCCGACTCTCCCGTTGAATAGGATAACATGGCAACTCTTGGGTCAATATCAAAAATTCTTGCGGTCTGGGCTGAGGAAACGGCAATTTCGGCAAGCCGGCCTGCATCGGGGTCCGGGTTGATGGCACAATCTCCATAAACGAGGACCCTATCTTTCAGGCACATGAAGAATACGCTGGAAACAACTGAAAATCCGGGTTTGGTCCTGATGATTTCAAAGGCGGGCCGGATGGTGGCCTGGGTAGTATGAACCGCTCCTGAAACCATGCCGTCGGCATCCCCTTTATGGACCATCATGGTGCCGAAAAAATTGACATCACTCATGAAATCTTTTGCCGCCTCCAGGGTCATGCCTTTGTCCTTTCTGAGGTCATAATAATGTTGAACATAATCGTTAAAATATTTTGATTTCCGTATGTCCATGATAACGGCTGAATCCATGCGCAGCCCCAGCCGGGCGATTTGTTTACGAATCCGTTCTTCATTTCCCAAGAGGATCAGGTCTACCACATCTCTGCGCAAAAGGATTTCGGCAGCATATAAAATTCTTTCATCCTCGCCTTCAGGCAACACAATACGCTGTTTATCCGCCTTTGCTTTCTGGAGCAGCCTATATTCAAACATCTTGGGGGTCACCACCGTTGTCCGGGTTTCGATAATTTTTACCGTCAGAGCTTCGGAATCGATATGCTTGTCAAAGATTTCCAATGCCTTGGTTATTTTACGGTCATTGTCCGGCGAAATGCCGGCATGGACCTTGCTCACCAGGATGGCCGAGGGGAAGGTGTCTGCTGTTACGGAGAGGATGGGCACCATGTTGGAAAATCCTTCAATTAACCGGCATACGGATTCTTCCGGCTTCAGGCCGCCGGTCAGAAGAATGCCCGAAATATTGGGCATGGACATGGAGGATACGGCTGAAAGGCAGGCCACAATCACATCGGACCTGTCTCCCGGGGTGATCACCAGCATGCCGTGTTCGATTCTTTTTAAAAAATTGCGCAACTGCATGGCAGCTACTGTAAAACCATGTACATGCCGGTTGAGCCGGTCGCTCCCATAGAGGATCTCAGCACCCAGAATATGGGCTATCTCTCCGATCGTTGGGTTCCCAAGGCTCTTGTCATCCGGTACGGCATAAATCAATTGTCCTGATGCCGGGCTTTCTTTTTCAAGAATGGATATGATTTTCTGTCTGTCCTGGGGCTGGGTCCTGTTAACAATGGTG
The DNA here is from genome assembly GCA_001799395.1 of Desulfobacterales bacterium RIFOXYA12_FULL_46_15. Lineage (GTDB taxonomy): Bacteria > Desulfobacterota > Desulfobacteria > Desulfobacterales > Desulfobacteraceae > Desulfobacula. Next base: position 15,583 of record MGTJ01000041.1, read on the forward strand.
GCAATGACCTCGCACCCTTCATTGATAAAGGATTTATGATACACCCGGATGGATCTTATGACATCATCAACGGGTTTATGACGGGCATTGGCCACCAGGAGAACAGGACATCCCAGGTTTTTTATGATCTGTGCATTGAGATCGAATTCAAATGAAGCGGTTGAGTCTTCAAGCTCAATGCCTTCGCATAAGATGAAATCATGGTCTTTTTCAATTTCCCTGTATGCATTGAAGATCCCTTCCAGCAATTCATCCTGTCTGCCGTGGCCGATGAGATTGCCGGCTTGTGTCAATGTATAGGCAAACATTTTTTCTTCAGGGATGCCGAGCTTGAAATAAGAAGAGAACAAATGGATGTCATTGTCGATTTTTTTTCCATCCGGAGCTGCGTGGATCAAGGGACGGAAAAACCCGACCCGGCCCACATTCCGTATCAGAAGTTCCATGATTCCAAGGGCAATGGCGGATTTCCCGCTCCTTGCTTCGGTTGCCGTAATAAAAAGATTTTTTGCCATCATTGCCTCATAAAGATGATTTTAACCCCTGGATTTTAACTTTGGATTTCAATTCAGGGTTAACCGGTCTCAAGATACTTAGTTTATCAACAGGCGCCTTGTTTTTGTCAATTAAAATAAAAAAGATTTAAAAAACCCTGGATTTTATTATTTTGATAAAAAATATTGACTATATCGAATATCGATATTATATACCTATATCGATATTCGATAATAAATTTCACTCATACGAAAGGATACAATATGATTTATATCATTATCTGCACAACAGCAATTATCGTATCAGGGTTGACCCTCTTTTCGG
>MGTJ01000042.1 GCA_001799395.1 Desulfobacterales bacterium RIFOXYA12_FULL_46_15
TGATACAGCCCACCACAACGCCCATGACCAGGATGATCAGGGGTTCGATCAGGGAGGTTGCAGCGGTGATGGCGGTTTCTACATCTTTTTCAAAAAGATCGGCGGTTTTTTCAAGCATTTTTTCTATTTCCCCGCTGGTCTCACCGATTTTAATCATCTGGGAAGCAAGATAGGGGAAATATTTATTCCGGCTCAGCACTTCTCCCAGTTCCCCTCCCTGTTCAACCGTATTAGAGGCCTTTGATATCAATTCATGGATCACCCTGTTGCCGGCAATGCTTTTTGTGATATTCAAAGCCGTCAGCATGGGAACCCCGTTTTCCAGCAGAGATCCCAGGGTTCTTGTGAACCGGGCAGCAATGATCTTTTTCAAAAGCCCGCCGGTAACAGGCAATGAAATTAAAAGCCGGTCAATGAAAAATCCGCCTTTGTCTGTTTTTTTTACAAAAAAGACCAGGGCCAGTAAAAGAAACGGAACCAGGATCACGGCCCACCACCAGGATTTGAAAAAACTGCTGACGGAAATGAGAATAAGCGTCGGTAAGGGCAGGGTATGGTTCATATCGGAAAAAATAGAAACAATACCTGGCACAACATAAGTTAAAAGAACAATCAGAACCCCGAACCCGATGATGGCCATCAGAACCGGATAGGCAAGCGACGCCTGGATTTTCCTCTTGGAAGCCTCCTGGTTTTCCGTAAAGTCGGCAAGCCGTTCGAGAACGATTTCCAGGGTGCCGGAGGACTCCCCTGCGTTCACCATATTGATAAAAATGGGCGAAAAAATATTGGGGTAAAGTGCAAGGGCCTTTGCAAAACTGCTGCCCTCTTCAACAGCCTCTTTCACTTTTGAAAGAACCCGTTTCATGGTATTGGATTTTGTCTGGGGGATAAGGGTGGACAAGGCCTTTACCAGGGGAAAACCGGCAGACAGGAGGGTGGACAATTGGCGCGTGACCATGGCCAGCTCAGATGAGCCGACCTTGGAAAACAGGCTGAATCCTGAAAAAAAAGATGAGGATTTTAATTCCCCGGCTCCGGGTTGGGATTCAATCGTATTAAGAGCCGTGGGAAAGATTTCCTGCTGACGCAGTTTTAATTTGGCCGCAGACGCACTTTCAGCATCGATGATACCGGATAGGCGTTTCCCCCTGCTGTTCAGCGCCCGGTATTCAAATACGGCCATGAAATCGTCTCCCTAAGATTTCGTTCTGATTCTCATTTGGCCCCGTATTGTTCAAGATAGGCATTGATCTTGGACAGCATGAGGTCGTCAAGGATAATTTTCCCGTTTATTTTTTTGTTGTAAAGACAGGTTTTTATGTCTGTAATGCCGGTAATGGCATGGATTGGGATGCCCAGGGTCTTTTCAACTTCCCTTAATGCATTTTCATCGTTCTTGCCTTTTTCTTCCCGGTTGACACTGATAATAATACCTGTAACTTGCGGGTTGCCGCAGGATTTCAGGACATCAAGAGATTCCCGGATGGCTTTTCCCGAGGTAATGACATCATCCACCAGGATAAGACGGGACCGGGAGGTCAGAGGCATGCCCACCACAACGCTTTTGTCGGCATAGGTTTTGGCTTCTTTCCGGTTAAAGACATAGCCTTTGTCCATACCCATGTCGGACAGGGCTGCCGCAGCCGAGATGCATAAGGGGATTCCCTTGTAAGCCGGTCCGTAGACCCCGTCAAAGGCGTCGGAAAAATGTTCCCGGATGGCCCTTGCGTAAAAAGTACCCAGTTTTTTGATTTTCATGCCGGTATCAAACATGCCGGTATTGATGAAATAGGGGGCGATCCGGCCGCTTTTCAGTTCAAATTCGCCGAATCTCAAGGCATTGCATTCCACGAGAAATTCAATAAATTCCAATTTGTAGGTCATCTGAGTATCCTTCTATCATCATCTGTTTTTATTGGCAGCGCCAGGAAAAATACTGGGAAAGATCCACCTCTTTCCCTGATTTTAAAAGGGCTTTTGTATTAAAATCCTTCATTTTCCTGAGGTCCCTGGAGTGAAATACCGGTCCGTCCTTGCAGACCACCTGTTTGCCGCAGACACAGGCCCCGCAGACACCGAACCCGCATCTCATATAACGTTCCAGGGAAACCTGGCAGGGAATACCATGGGTTTCGCAGAGCTCGAAAACCTTGTACATCATGATTTCCGGACCGCAGGCATAGACCATGTCAAAATGCTTTCCCAAGACAATATTTTTTTCCAGAAGGTCTGTCACAAGACCTTTATGGCCCAAACTGCCGTCATCGGTACAGAATTCACGCGGTACGGAAAAGCGGCCGGGAAAAAGGATAAACTCCTTTGACCGGGCGCCGTGGATAAAGGTTGTGATATCGGGAAGGTGATCCGCCAGGGTGGCCAGGGGTGCCATGCCGCATCCGCCGGCGACCACGGCTGCGCTTTGGCCGGGCTTAATCTCAAATCCATTGCCGAACGGGCCCCGGATACCGATGAGATCCCCTTTTTCAAGGGTCAGGGCTTTTTTTGAAAAAATACCTTTGGCTTCAATGGTAACGGCAAACCTGTCCTGATCATGAAGGGAAATTGTATAGGGCTTTTCATCCAGCCCCGGGATCCAGACCATGATGAACCGGCCCGGTCTGAAGGGCAGTGAATACTCAAAAAACAGGGTGGCAAATCCCGTGTTTTCCGTTTTTTTTTCCATGACCCGGAGCATGACCGGTTTCTGATCGGTTATGGGGTTTGTCATCATTCCTATTCCTTGTCGGTCATTCATTATGGGCAGCCCCTTTGATATCCGTGAGGCTCAAGGCATGATCAGCGAGCCAGTCATCCATTTCACCGGCCACCTTTTGGAACACTTCAATCCCCCGGTAGCGAACGGCAGTGCCGATCCCCACCAGGCTCGCCCCTGCCATGACCATTTCAACGGCATCCTCCCCGGTCGTGATCCCGCCAAGACCGATGATCGGAATTGAAACCGCCTTATAAATATCAAACACGCACCTGACGGCAACGGGCTTGATCATGGGTCCGGACAGTCCCCCTTTTTTAAAGGACAGGACAGGTCTTTTGGATTCAATATCAATGACCATACCCGGGCCTAGGGTATTGATGGCGCAGATTGCGTCGGCCCCTGCATCCTCACAGGTCCTGGCAATATCTGCAATATCCGGGGCCTGGGGTGTGAGTTTGACAATGAGCGGGACCGATATGACTTTTTTAACTGCAGAAACCACGTCCCTGGAAGACTCCCGGTTAATGCCGAAAATCATGCCGTGTTTTTCAGAATTGGGGCAGGAGATATTGATTTCAATAAAATCCGGTTTTTTGGATGACACATATTCGGCCACTTTCCGGTATTCATCAATGGAACTGCCATAGACACTGGCAATGATGGGAAAATTCCTGTTTTCGAGTGCTTCCCATTCGTTTTCCATGTTCAGATATCCGGGAGACGGCAGACCCACCGCGTTAATCATGCCGCAGCCAAGATCAATAACCGTGGGGTTTTTATGCCCGTCCCTGGGTTCCGGCCCAATGGATTTCAGGGTCATAAGACCGCAGCCGTTTTCATGCACCCGTTCAAGAATATCCTTGCTGTTTCCAAGTATCCCTGAAGCAAGGACCGTCGGGTTTTTCAAAATTTTGTGTAAAAACCTGATACTCATCTTATCTGTTCCTAAAATTAATTTCTGGCATGTATTAACACATTATGACGATCTGAAACAACACCCTTTTAAAACAATATCAAGTAAATTCATGGACAGTTTTTCATGATTGGTATAGAGTCATCCATCAGGTATAATGAATCTCAAACAAAAGCGGTTTAAAATAGATTTAAAAAATAACGATATGGGTTTTCCATTCGCAGATCCGGATTTTTTGATTTATGACTATAACCGCCTGACTTAAAAGGTAACGCCGCATGCGACCTAAAACCTTACAGCAACGTATCATCCTCTTTATTCTGACCCCTGTATTTTTTATTTTAGCCGGAATGGGCTGGATCAGTTTTTTATATGCCCGCAATGCCATCATAAAACAATGGAGTGAAACTGCGGTTGCAACACTTCAAAAATCTGCCCATATGATCGATATGCGGCTCAGCAAACCCAAAGATATGCTTCTGATGTTAAAAAACAGCTATAACCAGGAACAGGGTATAGCGATCCAGGCATTTATCATTGAACAATTACGAACAATGGAAGGGGTTGTTGAAGTCAATCAAAAATTGACCGAAAATTTCGATATAAAGGCAAACCATCCGGGTATTGGAATGGTTCATAACCATTCCATGCACTTTGGCCGGATGGAAAATTTCCAATTGTCATTGCCCCGGTATAATACGGTGCTCAATGGTGAAACCGTTTCTTTATCAACAGACTTTATTGATAAAAACGGTAAAAAGACAGGACAGATAGAAGTGGTTATTTCTTTCCAGGATTTAATTGACCAGATCCGCAAAGCAAACTGGTGGAAAACTGAAAACGCATTTCTAATAGATAACGAAGGGAATGTTCTTATCGGAACCCGGCAATCCGACTCCCCCCATAATCCGGCAGGGTCTGTCAAATTCGGGCAGACAGACACTTTGGAGAAAGAGACGATAGCAGCATTAAAACAAAGTCCTTACGGCACCCTCTTTGGCCCAGGTCATCCGCCGGATGAAATCAGCGGGTATTATCATCTGAATGAAGCCCCATGGAGTCTTGTTCTCATTTCACCGGGAGAGCGGGTGTTAAAATCCATTTTAAATTTCCGGTTGTATTATTTTGTTGTTGGATTTCTGTCCATTCTTGGCGTCATCCTGTTCATCCGTGTGTCAATATCCGGTACAACCAAGGCAATCGAAAAAGTATCCGAGGCTGCAAATGGTCTTGCCAACGGATTTTTTACTGAACCGCTTCCGGTTCTGTCAGGGGATGAGGTTGGTAAGCTGACCGGCAATTTTAATAAAATGACAAAGCAGTTAAAGGAGAGAATGAAACTGAAAGAGGCGATGAATCTGGCCATGGAAGTGCAACAGAGCCTGCTTCCGCCTGCCCATGTTTCATACGGGAATATTGAAATCAGCGGTTGTTCCGTCTATTGTGATGAAACCGGGGGAGACTATTTTGATATCATCGATTTTCCTGATGATCAGGGGAAAATCTGTGTGGCTGTCGGCGATGTTGTAGGACATGGCATCGGAGCCGCTCTTTTGATGGCGACAACCCGGGCTTTATTGCGGAGCCGGGTCACGCAAAAAGGTTCTCTGTCCCAGGTCATGAAGGATGTAAACAGACTGCTTTGCATGGATATCCGGGACACAGGCCGTTTTGTGACATTGTTTTTGTTAATGGTTGACATAAAAAGAGGTGAGGTTCAATGGGTTCGTGCCGGTCATGAACCTGCAATGATGTATAACCCGGAACAAGATAAAATTATAGAACTTAAAGGCAAGGGCATCGTTCTGGGATTGGACGAATACTGGGATTATACTGAAAATGTTTATGGCCCTGTTCCAAAAGGGACTGTAATTCTTATCGGCACTGACGGTGCATGGGATGTTGAAAACAACTCAGGTAAAAGGTTGGGAAAAAGAAGAGTGGAAGAGGTCCTTCAGCAATCTGTTTCATTTTCATCAGAAAAAATCCTAGATTCAATTGTATCTGAAACCAGGCTGTTTCGCGGCGAGATCCGCCAGAATGATGATATCACCCTCTTAGTCCTGAAATTTCCGGAGACGATTTTATTGAAAGGAGAGACCCTGTTATGAATTTAGAAAAAGAATCAAAAATCTTCATTGTCGTCACTATCACTGTTGCCATTTCCATATTCCACTTTGCAGCTCCCGGCCGGATGGAAGTTCATACGATTCACCGGGAGCTTTTTTTTATCCCCATAATTCTCTCCTGTTTCTGGTTTGGTTTAAAACCAGGGCTGATTACGGCCGGGGCAGTAAGCCTGTTATATGCTTCACAATTCCATTTCGGAGCAGAACATGAAATGATGTTTATCCCGACCTTTTTTCAGATACTTACCTTTTTTCTTATCACCATCGTTCTTGGCGTGTTGGTGAATTATAATGAAAAATATCAGGAAGAAAATATCAGGAAAAAAGAATTGGCTGCATTAGGAAATGCAGCATTAAATATTGGTACGGAAATTCAGGATGTTCTGGCTGCATTAAAAATGGAATTCGCTAAATTAGAAAATAATTCAGCAGGAAAAGATGAAATTGAAGAAGGGTTTAACCGGCTGGATAACCTTGTCAAGATACTTTCCTCTTTTGTCTCCAGGGACAACAGTGAGAGGATTGACCTGGATATCAACGCCTTGATTAAAGATCAGATTTTGCTATTAAAGGAAAAAGCCGGTTCCACAGGTATTTCAATTCAAACAACCTTGGATGAAAAGGAGTGTCCTTCCAAAATATCTGAAGAATCGATCAATAAATTAATAAAAGATCTGTTGGTTAACGCGATTGAAGCCTCACCCAGTGGAGGGAAAATTTTTATCCGTACAAACCATAAGCCGACGTATACTATTTTTGAGGTTGAAGATGAAGGGACAGGGATTAAACCGGAGCACTTGAAAAGAATCTTCAATCCTTTTTTTACCACAAAAGAAGGCAGCCATGGACTATCCTTGGCCTCTGATTATAAATTCATCAAAAGCTGCGGGGGAGAGATAAAAGTCTCTTCAACGCCTGGAAAAGGATCTTGTTTTAAGGTTAAAATTCCCATTGATGATCCGGATAGGCCTGTAAACCGTTTGAATAAAATTTCCGATTGGAATTCGGGTAAAGATAAGAAGCAGAATAGTCTACACCGGTTTGAAGAATAATCTACAAAATTAGGTTGGCGGCTATTACAAAAATATTTTTCAAACAATTGCTTTTTATATGAATTCAGCGCATTATCAATTTTATTCCAATTCTTTGCCAACTGGTACACAATTTGATTCTATTCCTTGAAAAGTCTGTCTATACCAGACTTTTTATTGACTATTAAAAAAAGGATTTATTGCCCTATGAATTCAGTCTGCAAGATACCCGGATTTTTGAAAGCATTGATTCTTTTTATGGTATTTTTTCATCCGGTTCCGGCCTTTTCCGGTGAAAAATCCATAGATATGCTTGAGCAGCGTCTTAAAAGCGGGCCCGGCCTTTCAGACCTGATGGCCTATGCCTATGAAACCAGTCCCATGATCCGGGCGAGTCAGGCTGCCTGGCGGGAATCCCTGGAGCGTTACCGGGTCGATACCGCCTATCCTGACCCTGAGCTTGTTTTAACCTATTGGCCGCAATCCATGGCCGATGATCTGGACAGAAAAAAATTTGAAGCCATGTTTTCCCAGGCCCTTCCTTTTCCGGGCAAACTCTCGGCAAAGGGGGAAGCCGTAAAGGCTGAAGCCTCTGTCAACCGGTTTGGCCTGGACCGCGCCATCCGGGAAGTGATGACCGGCATCCGGGAATCTTTTCATGAGCTTTCATATATCCGTGAAGCCCTGAGGATTGCGAAAAACAACCAGGTGCTTCTGGAACAGATCCGTACCATCAGCGAGACCGGCTATGCTGAAAACCGGTCAGCCCTGATTGATGTCATGAAAGCCCAGTCCCAATTGGCCCAGAGCGGCTATGACGAAATACTGTTGAGAGAGCTGGAGCATACTGAAATAACCAGGCTCAACGCTCTTTTGAACCGGTCTTTGGATTCCCCCCTGGGTCCCTTGGCCGAAGACCCCTACCGGCCGGTCCTGTTTCCCCTGGATGATATTTTTTCCCTGTCGGAAAAAAATCGTGAGGAAAATAAAATGGCAGGGGCAGAAATCAAAAAATCAGAAGCCATGGCAAGGGTGGCCTGGTTTGAAACGCTTCCGGAATTCAAATTCGGACTTCTTTATGAATCCACTCAGCCGGACGACCCTGATGCCTCCAGCGAAGATATGTATGGAGCCCAGTTCGGGATGACCCTGCCCCTGAGGCTGGAAAAAAATTCCGGCCGGATTGAATCGTCAAAGGCAGCCGTTGAAAAGGCTAAAGCCATGGCAACCAGTCAAGTCAATGAAAGCCGGGCCCTGGTCAGGGAAAATTATTTCCGCCTGCAGAATGCCGAGCGCCTGATCTTCCTGTATCGCGATAAACTGGTGCCTGAAGCTGCAAAATCAGTAGAAACGGCAAATGTATGGAACCGTGAGGGGCAAGGCAGTATCACCGATTATCTGGAGATCCAGTCTGTATGGTATAATTTCCAGTTGGCCCTGGCCCGGGCCAGGGCGGATTACGGCAAATACCTGGCCCGGCTGGAGGGGCTGGCCGGTCAGAGCCTGACGGTTAAGGATGAACCGGCACCCGCTGCCCGGACCAAGGAGCAGTCATGAAATTCAAATTTTTTGCTGTTTTATTTCCCTTTACTGTTGCGATGTGGTTAGGCTCCTGCACAGGACACCAGGATGTGGTGAAAGAAATGGAATCCTACAGACCCCCTGTCTCTTATCAGGCAGTGAAAGCCGCTCCCCTGGACCAGAAGTCTGTGGACCCGTCTTCTGGCGATAAAGCCTTTGAAGCGCAGAAAGAAAAACTGGAAGAAATTAAAAAAGCCTGGGAAAAAACCCTCTCTTCTCCATCCGGGGAACCCTCTTTTTTCACGCCTGACCCGGAACGAGTCAGGTCGATTTCCCCTGCGTTCACGGATGACGTGGCTGCAGGGACTCTTTTATCCGGCGGATTCTCCCTGGAAGATCTTGAAATCCTTGTCTCAGGACGGAATGCAATGATCAAAAACGCTGAAAAAGCATTTCGCGCTACCCTTGAAACCTACAGCCAGGCATCGGTCCTAGACGATATCATCCGGAGCTATTCAGCCTTTAATGCCGGGGTCATGACCGGTGTGGGCAATATGGAAGAGATGGAATCCATATACAGGAGATTTCCCTTTCCCGGGATTCTTGCCCTGAAAGGGGATATTGTCCGCCAGGAAGCCAAAATCGCTTTACTGGATCTTGACATCACAAAGCGCACCATCCTGACCGATGCAAGAAAGAACTACTGGGAACTGGCTTACAACAACCGGGCAAAAGAGATTGCCCGCCGGACCTTAAGCCTTTTGGAAGACCTTGAATCCTCGGTCACCCGCCAATATGAAACCGGCCGGGCCAAAATCCCGGAACTGACCCGGGTTAAAATCCAAAAAGAAAAGATGAGGGTGGAACTTATGACGATTTCCGAACAAGGTCTGAATATTGAAAAAAGGCTGAAATCCCTTCTTTTGCTCCCTTTTTCAGCCAAAATCGGGACGCCGGCAGAAGGGGACGGGGCCAAATCATTGCGTTTGCCCGATGATCCGAACCTGGATCATTTAATCCATGCATCTTTAAAACACCGCCAGGAACTGGAAAAAATACGAACCATGATCCTCAGGATGGAATTTATGATCGAAATGGCTGAAACCGAGATTTATCCCGGTGTCACCCCGAACCTGGCCCTGACCGAAAACAAGGCTGTTACCGGTTCCGGAACCATGAAAATGGAAGAGCCTTTTGCGGTAAATGTTCCGGCTTCCATGGGTTCTGGCCTGCCGAAGATGCCCTGGACAGGATTGTCCGAGGCATATCTGAGAGAAACCAGACAACGGCTCCTGGCCCTGAAAGAAGAACTGAAGGCAAAAGAAGCAGAGACTGCCGCCGATGTCCGGGAGGCATGGTTCAGCAATGACCGGGCCAAACGGGAAGCAGCACTTTACAGAAACGAGATCGACTCCCTGGCCCGGTTGAATTTTGCCGTGTCATCCAAAGCCTATGAAACCGGGGAAATTGCCTTCTCCGAAACCATGGATGCGGTCCTCCTGATGTTTGAAACAAGCCTGATAACGGAAAGGAAAAAAGCGGATTTTTTCATTTCACTGGCCGATCTTGAACAGACCGTCGGGATTTCAGAGCTGAGCAGAATAAAAGAAAAGGATGGAAATCATGCTCAATGATATTATGAATAAGAAAAGGGCTTCAGGATTCAGGATGGTGACAGCCCTCTTCATCATTGCCCTTGTCTTGGGTCTTGCTCTTTTTTTTATAAAAGACCGCAAGGAAACCGGGAAAACAGACCATAATGGCACACCGGCCTTAAAGACCGAAGCACCCAAATCCGATCTTGAAGAGGAAACCGAAGATTTTTTCGATGAAACGCCTGAAAAAAATAAAACATCAGCTTCAAAAACAGATCGTAAAATTATTTTTTACCGCAATCCCATGGACCCTGCGATTAGTTCCCCTGTCCCGGCCAAGGATGAAATGGGCATGGATTATATCCCGGTCTATGAGGATGAGGCCCAGGGCGGATCAGGCACCGGGGTCACCGGCATGGCACCGGTTATCATGGACCAACAGGGGATTGAACTCTCCGGTGTCATCACTGCGCCGGCTGTTTCAAAAGAATTTATCAAAACCATCCGGACAGTGGGGCAGGTCCTTTCCGATGAAACCCGGGTTCACCGGGTGCAGACCCGTGTTTCAGGATGGGTTGAAGAACTCTTTGTCAATTACAAGGGCCGGATGGTAACAAAGGGGACCCCGCTTTTGTCCATCTATTCCCCGGAACTGGTATCCAGCCAGGAGGAATTTCTCGGTGCTCTGGAAGCCTATGGAAAAATGGGGACATCCGGCCCGGCAGAAAAAAAATATTTACAGACACTGCTGGAGGCGGCCAGAAAACGGCTGCGGCTCTTTGATGTGCCGGAAACCTTTATCAAGGAACTGGAGCGGACAAGAACAATTCAGCGGCTCATTACCCTCCTCGCCCCGGTTTCCGGATTTGTCACCGGAAAAGAGATTTTCACCGGTCAGCGGGTTGAACCGGGAATGGAGCTTTTGATCCTGACGGATTTATCCCGGGTCTGGGTGGAGGCGGATTTTTACGAATATGAGGCAGGAGAATTAAAGACAGGACAGACTGCAGAACTTTTTTCATCCTATGATCCAGGCCTTTTATTAAAGGGCCGGGTGACCTATATCTATCCCTATCTGAATCCGGAAAGCAGGACTTTAAGGGCCAGGATGGAATTTTCCAATGAGGCTGTGCACCTGAAACCAGGGATGTTTGTCGATGTCCGGCTGGATCTGGATATGGGTGATTCCGTGGTGATTCCGGATTCGGCCGTGATGTATTCCGGGCTGCGTAAAATCGTCTTTGTAAACACAGAAGGCGGCCGGTTTGAGCCCAGGGAAGTCATGACCGGGGCCAGGAGCAACGGAAACGTCCAGGTTCTCTCTGGTGTTTCAGCAGGGGACCATGTGGCGATCAAAGCCAATTTCCTTCTTGATTCCGAATCCCGGCTCCAGGCCATCATTCAGGGAGCAGTAAAAAAAGCATCCCCCCAGCCAGACGGAGATAAAAAATGATTAAAAAAATCATTGAATTTTGCGCACTCAACCGCTGGCTGGTCATCCTTTTCACCCTTGTGGTCGGCGCGGTCTCGGTCTATATTCTGAACAATATCAGGCTGGATGCACTTCCGGACCTGTCCGATACCCAGGTCATCATTTTTTCCAGGTGGGACCGGTCCCCGGATATCATTGAAGACCAGGTGACCTACCCCATTGTCACGGCTTTGCTGGGAGCACCGGAAGTAAAGGCCATCCGAGGGTTTTCAGACTTCGGCTTTTCCTATGTGTATATTATTTTCAAAGACGGGACCGATCTTTACTGGGCCCGTTCACGGGTTCTTGAATACTTGTCCAAGATCCAGCCCAGGCTGCCGGATGGGGTTCAGACAGAGCTTGGGCCTGATGCAACCGGCGTCGGCTGGGTCTTCCAGTATGCCTTAAAGGACGCATCCAACACTCATTCCCTGGATGAACTCCGATCCTTTCAGGACTGGACCCTGCGCTATGCAATCCAGTCGGTTCCGGGTGTGGCCGAGGTGGCCTCCATCGGCGGGTTTGTAAAACAGTACCAGATTACAGTGGACCCGAACCGGCTGTCGGCCTACAAACTTCCTTTGGACAAGGTCGTGGAATCCATCCGGGAATCCAACAATGAAGTAGGCGGAAGGGTCCTGGAATTCAGCGGGGCCGAATACATGGTACGGGGCCGGGGGTACAGCAAAAGCATCAGCGATTTTGAAAGCATTGTGGTGAAAACCGAAGACGGTGTCCCGGTCCTGTTAAAAGATATTGCAAGTGTGGAACTGGGGCCGGAAATCCGGCGCGGGGTATCGGAACTGGATGGGACCGGTGATGCTGTAGGCGGGATTGTCGTCATGCGTCACGGGGAAAATGCCTTAAATGTCATTAACCGGGTGAAAGCAAAATTTGAGGAGATGAAGCCGTCCCTGCCTGAAGGGGTCAGGGTCGTCACCACCTATGACCGGTCCGACCTGATTCTCCGGGCACTGGACACCCTCCGCCACGAGCTGGTCATTGAAATGATCATTGTGTCCCTTGTCATCCTGATCTTTTTATGGCATATCCCATCAGCCATTGTCCCCATCATCACCATCCCGGTGTCGGTTCTGTTTTCCTTTATCCCCATGTATTTCATGGGCGTAACCGTGAATATCATGTCCCTGGCCGGTATCGCCATTTCCATCGGAGTTCTGGTGGACGGCGCCATTGTTGAGGTGGAAAACGCCTACAACAAGCTTTATCACTGGGAGGCCGAGGGAAGAAAGGGGGATTTTCATAAGGTCCGGCTGGAAGCCTTAAAGGAAGTCGGCCCGTCTGTCTTTTTTTCACTTCTGATCATTGCTGTGGCCTTTCTCCCGGTATTTGCCCTGGTGGATCAGGAAGGAAGGCTATTTAGGCCCCTTGCCTTTTCAAAAAACCTGGCCATGGCCATTGCCGCCATCCTGGCCATATCACTGGACCCGGCCTTAAGGATGATGTTTGCCCGAATGAACCCCTTTGGTTTTCGCCCCTTGTGGCTCTCCCGCCTGGCATCGACCGCTCTGGTCGGGACCTATTATTCCGAGGAAAAACACCCTATCAGCCGGGCCATTTTCAAAGTGTATGACCCGGCCTGCCGGTTTGTATTAAAATATCCCAAACAGGTGATTATGGCTTCCGTTGCCCTGGTGCTTTTAAGCATTCCCGTATATATGCGGCTTGGGTCGGAATTCATGCCGCCTCTTCGGGAAGGAACGCTTTTGTTCATGCCCACCACCCTTCCCGGTCTGTCAGTGGCAGAGGCTGAGCGTATCCTCCAGACCCAGGACAAAATCCTGAAATCCTTCCCGGAAGTGGAACGGGTTTTCGGAAAATCCGGGCGTGCGGATACCTCCACCGACCCGGCCCCCTTTTCCATGATGGAGACCACCATTGTCTTAAAACCGGAGAGCGAATGGCGCAAAAAAGACCGGTTTTATTCTTCATGGGCGCCGGGCTGGCTGAAACCGGTTTTCCGCACGGTGATGCCGGATCATATCTCCTATGAAGAACTCCTGGCAGAAATGGATGAAAAACTGGAGATACCAGGGGTGACCAGCCGGGGGGCTATGACCATGCCCATCAAGGCCAGAATCGATATGCTGTCCACGGGTATCCGGAGCCCGGTGGGAATCAAGATTTTCGGCGCAGATCTAAAAGAGATCGAAGAGATCGGGAAACAGCTTGAAATCATCATCAAGACCATTCCCGGAACCAGCAGCGTTTTTGCAGAACGGACCGCAGGCGGTTATTTCCTGGATTTCGAACCCCGCCGGGACCAGCTTGCCCGGTACGGGATCACCATTGGCCGGCTCCAGATGATCATCGCAAGTGCCGTGGGCGGTGAAAACATCACCACCACCATTGAGGGCCGGGAGCGGTATCCTGTCAATCTCCGGTATCCAAGGGAGCTCAGGGACAGCATTGAACAGCTCCAAAGAATCCTGGTGCCTACGGCCGCGGGTGCCCAGATCCCCCTGGAACAGCTTGCAGATATCAAAATGATCCAGGGCCCCTCCATGCTCAGGGATGAGAACGGATTTCTGTCCGGTTATGTTTTTGTCTATATGACGGGAAGAGATATCGGCGGGTATGTGGAAGAGGCAAAAAAGAAAATTTCCGAAGCGCTCACCCTTCCCATCGGGTATTCGCTTCAATGGAGCGGCCAGTACGAAAATATGATACGGGTGAAAGAGCGGATGAAGGTCCTGATCCCCATTACCCTGGTCCTGATCTTCACCCTTTTGTACGTCAACACCCGGTCGGTTTTTAAGTCCTGCCTGGTCATGCTGGCAGTGCCCTTTTCAGCCATCGGTGCCATCTGGCTTTTTTATTTTCTAGACTACAATGTTTCCATTGCCGCCTGGGTCGGCATGATCGCCCTCATGGGGCTGGATGCGGAAACCGGGGTTTTTATGCTTCTTTTCCTGGAGCTTTCCTATGATGATGCTAAAAAAAGAAACAAGCTCAACACTTTATTTGAACTGGATGAAGCCATTATTCATGGCGCTGTAAAACGGGCCAGACCCAAGATGATGACGGTATGTGCTGCGTTTATGGGGCTTTTGCCAATAATGTGGTCCACTTCGGCCGGGTCCGACGTGATGAAGCGGATCGCAGCCCCCATGATCGGCGGACTTCTGACCTCATTTATCCTGGAACTCCTGGTATATCCTGCCATTTTTAAACTCTGGAAAAAACGAACAGACCGATTATAAAACCGGATCTGAATACAACAACAAATGGAGAATGACTCATGAGCACAAAAATGAAAAAAATGATTGCAGTAATCGCGGTTACCCTTTTGGCAGCCTTTGTTCATCCGGCTTTTGCAGGGGAACAATACAAAGGGCTTTTGATAGCTGAAAAAACTCTGGAAGGATATGCTCTCAGGTACAGCCTTCTTAACCCGGATGAAAGAAAAGAGGTGGTAAAGGGCATGGAAGGCATGAAAATGCCGGGCATGAGTGACAGCCCGGATGTGACCCATCACCTTGCACTTTACATCAAAGGAACGGACGGAAAACCTGTATCCGGGAAAATCGGGTTTAACATCACGAATCCTGACGGTACAGCCTTTAAAACCATGACCATGGGGTTTCCGGGCGGCTATGGGGCCGATGTCATGTTCAAGGCCAAAGGGATTTATAAAATCAGGATGAAAGCTGTCATTGCCGGTAAAACCATTAATGACGAGACCAGTTTCGAGGTGAAATGATAAAACAGTTGGAAATAAATTTTACGCAAAGATAAAAACCGGGTGCCAATACCTGTCCAAAAGACAGGTATTGGCACACCTTAAAATTTATTCATCAATGCCTTCAGGGAATTCTAAAGCCGTGCCGTTGGTTTTAATGCTCTCTTTATCTCCTGAAAGATGACGCCTTTGTTTATCCTTGTATTTTCTTATCTGCACTTTAACTTTTTCGGAAAGTGCGTCAATGGCTGCATACATATTGTTATCCGCCTCTTCTGTGGCATGGATCTTTATCTTGTCACAGGTCATATTGATATCGGCAATGTTGCGCAATTTTTCAACAGACAGGACAATATGTGCATCTGCATCAGAATCAAGCATTTTGTCTAATTTTTCAAATTTTTCGTGGATGTGGGATTTCAGGGCATCTGAAGAATTCATGGCTTTGAACGTAATGGAAATTTGCATAGGAGCCTCCGATAAAAAAGTGAGCAGTTAAATATACCGTAACATATCCTTATGGTCATATCAATGCCTGAAACAATTCCAAACCTTATAAAAATTCATAAAAAAAACCTGGCAGGGCTGCTGCGGTGAACAGGGCCACCAGGACAAGCGCTTTGATATCTGTGGGTTTTATACGATATTTCCCCTTGATATCAATCTTGTTATCCGGTGCAAATCCTTTTGATTCCAGGGCAGGCACCAGGGTCTCCGCCTTTTTGATACCGTTGAGTATCAGCGGTATCAAAAGAGGGGCATAAGCTTTCATCCTTGAAAACAGCCCTCCTTTTTCAACATCATTGCCCCTGATCTTCTGGGCTTCCACGATCATAAACCCTGTGGAAACAAATACCTGCACCAGTCTGAAGGAAAGAGAGACGGCAAAAGCCACCCTGTAGGGTACGCCCATGAGGATCAGGCCGTCTGAGAATTCCTCCAGAGGGGTGATGGAAAGAAATAATATGCCGCACAAAAGCATGTTTAAAAATTTCAAGGCCATCCGTACCGCATGTTCAGGTGCGCCTTCATACAGAACTATGAACTTCAAATCCATCAAAGGGGTTTTGCCTTTGTAAAACAGAAGCCACAGGATTACCGTCATGAAAGCGATCATGGCAAGCAGACCGGCCATTTTTTTTAATGCGTAAAAGGACCGGGACAGGAAAAAAAGCATGAAAAGACTGCTGCACACAACCGCTCCTGAACCGATTGCGGATGAAACCGTGGCAGATATGAACAAAAGGACCAGCGATAACAGCTTGACCCTCGGGTCCAGGCCGTGCATCAGTGTCTTCTGTCTTTGGTATAGGAAAAGGCTCATTTTTTTTTCCAGCAGGCGTTGAATTCACCTTCATTTAAGAGAAAAGCCTGGTTCATTTCCAGGGACAAATCCATCAAAGGCGTTCTTTTTGCCTTTACCCGTTCAAGAAGGGCCGTATTTATAAAAAATTCCCTTTTATCCCCATGGAACAAAAGCTTCCCGCCTGCCATGGCCGCTGTTTTATACCCATATAACGAAGCGGTTTCCATGGAGTGGGTGATGATGATCACGGTTTTTCCCCTTTTGTTCAAACCAGTGATGATTTCCATGAGGGCTTTTACGGACCGGGTGTCAAGCCCGGTTGTGGGCTCATCCAGGATGATCACTTCAGGTCCTGCCACCAGGACGGATGCGCAGGCGATCTTTTCCCTGTCTCCTTTGGGCAGGGAAAACGGGTCGGATTCTTTTTTGTCAGTGATGGAAAACAGCTCCATGACGCCGAAAACCTTTTCCCTGACGGTTTCCTCTGATTCGCCCCGTGTTCTCAAGGCAAAGGCGATTTCATCATAAACGGTTTCCGCAAAAATCTGGTTATCCGGGTTCTGATAGACATAGGTGATTTCGCCTGCCATGGTCTGTTTTCTGATATCCTGCCCCTTATACAGTATCCGGCCCTTTGTAAAATCCTTATAGATGCCGGCTGTAAGCTTCATGAGCGTGGTTTTTCCCGAACCGTTCTCGCCGAGCAGGGTAATGAAATCCCCTTTTTTTATATCCAGACTGACATTTTCCAGGGCGTATTGATCTGAGCCGGGATATTTATAAAAGAGATTTTGAATTTCAATGAGGTTTTCTGTCCTGTCCTCCCTGGCTAATGATATTTCTGAATATTTTACCTCGTCAAACCGGTAGATATCCCGTGCCTGGGCAGCTGCCTCACGGATACTGCCAGAAAACAGACCCGTTACGCTGAACACAGGCGGTGCAGCCAGGCCGCAGGATTCCAGAATCGATTTCCGGGCAGCGGTTTCCCTTCCGGAATCCGCTTTTATGACACCGTCTTTCAGCAGAATGATCCTGTCAAAATATTGGTAATACTCAACCGACTGCTCAAAAACAATAAGGGTTCCAGGGTAGTCTTCCAGCAGTTTAAGAATGAGTTCCTGCGAAACAGGGTCCATATCCGTCAGGGGCTCATCAAGAATCAGAAAAGACCCTTTGGCGGTTAAAAGGGAGGCAAGGGCTGTTTTCTGTTTTTCCCCCCCGGACAGTTCGGCAATGTTACGGTCATACAAGGCGTCTATCCCGTATCCGGAGGCAGTTTCCACGGCAGCATCCAGGGATTCGGGATATGATTTTCCAAGGTTTAACGGGTAAAAAAGCAGCTCTTCCCTCACTGAGGTGGAAACGATCTGGGTCTCGAAATCCTGGAGCAGAATCGATATATTTCCGGCAATCTCCCTTCTGGTTAGATCTTTTAGCGGCAAATCATTAAATTTGTAAACACCTTCCAGGATACCGCTTTCCGAGTCGGGTATCAGACCGCTGAGAATTTTCGAAAATGTGGTTTTTCCGGCTCCGTTTTTGCCTGCCACAAGGATTCTCTCGCCGGGTTTTATGGAGAGATTCAGATTTTTCAGCACATGGGGCAGGGTTTCCTTGTATCTGAAACTGAGATTCCGGATGTCAATCATAATATTTAAAGAGCCTGCCAAACCTGCATGACCCGGCCTGTGTTCATCATTCGCCTTTGTATATCAGCCCCGTCTTTTCAATCCTTTTATACAAGAGGGCCATCAATATTGTTCCGATCACCGATGACATGACGGAATTATTGATGAAAATCACAAGAAAGATGATTTTAAACGGTGCCAGGCTTAAAAGTTCCACCCCGCAGGCTACTGTCAAGGCACAGACAAAGCTTGAGACCACTGATGCGAACACATATATCGCGACCTGCTTCAATCCCATGGTGAACTCGCCCTTTACAAACGTCTTCCAGATGAGATACGCGGTGTAAGAAAAAAGAAAATTGCCGATAAAGCCAAAGGCGCTGGCCGGGGACAGCATACCGAAAAAATCGGCGATGAGGTTTCCGATGGCCGAGCCCCATGCGGCTGCAGGGCCGAACATGATGCCGAAAAGCACGGGAATGGCGCTGGCCGGCCGCAACTCGGTCAGACCGGGAATGATCTGTATGGGCTTGAACGGGATGAGCGTACCCGCATAAATGGCCGCTGTGATGGATATGAGTACGATTTGCCTTGTTTTCGACCAGACCGTGAATACATCCTTCATGAACACCTCCTTTTTTTAAATTGACCTGCCGCCTATCCGGCTTTATAGAACAGGCGCTTCTTTATTGTCAATCAAGATATGACCGCTACCTTTGTATTGAAGATATTTTGAACAACAGGGATCAACAGGTTGCCCTGTTTTTCATGTTCCGGCTTTTCCATATGAAGACCATCCGTATCCGGGCATTGGATATGGTTTGAGATATCCAGATAATGACAGCCGTAATCTTTTGCCACCAGTTCGTAGTTTGGAGCAAGCTTTTTCTCCTTTTCCTCATAACCCTGAAACATTTCAGCATATCGGGTGACCCTGCCGAACCTCGGTGGGGCAAGAATCAACAGTTCCGGTGATCTGCCTTTGGGACCTGCCCCGCTTTTCAGAATAATTCCGGCCAGAACCCCGATGCCGTCGGCAATGTCTGATGCACTCAGATTGAAACGGCATTTCAGGTCATTGCTGCCCAGCATCAGGATAACCAGATCAACGGGTTTATGGCTGTTGAGGCATGGGGTTAAATAGACCTTCCCGTTAACGTACTCCAGGGCGGGATCGTCCCGGATGGTAGTTCGATGGTTCAATCCTTCCTCAATGACCTGATATTTCGGGCCCAACCCCTTTTCCAGGATGCCCGGCCACCGTTCGTGTCTTTTCAGGCGGTTGTTGTTTTGCGGGTTATGGCCAAAGGTGTTGGAATCGCCGTAACATAAAATGGTTTTCATGATAACTCCTGTAAATTAGGTTTAAAAAGCTAAGCATTTAATTAGAATTCTAATTATAATGTCAAATTTTTTTGACCTATAATGTTTTGACGGCTTTTTGAATTTTGATCAATAGGTTTTCCAGCAGCTCAGCCTCATCAGGGGTCAGTACAGACTCCGGGTCAAAGGTTTTATCGCCTTTATACCCGCTTTCCAACACCTGGTGGACCATTTTTGCACCGGCCAGGGTAATGGAAACCTGAAAGCGTTTTCCATCATCCGGGTCTGCCTTTTTTTCCAGCCAGCCTTTTTTTTCAAGGTTCCGGATAATTACTGAGGCGGTTGGCCGGTCACAGAACAAAAGATCGGCAATATCGGCCGGATAAAGGAAATCTGTCTTGATCAACTGCTTTAACAGATAGATCTGTTTAACCGTGATGTCATGAGGCAGGAGCTGCTTTTGAAGAAACCGGCTCCAGGTCAGTGCAATAATGCCTATTCGTGCGATGATGGATAATTTCATGGCTTTTTCCATTATTATAATTAGAACTCTAACTATATAATCGAGATAATTTAATCCGTCAAGCAGGAAATCATATTAAAATTTAGAAATATATAATTCTCCCCGGTAGCTGCTTTTTTATTCAAGAGTGCGGGCGGCAAGGCCCTTTTATGCCAGCTCCCTGACCCGGAACGTCCGAAAAGAAGGGGTGGCCTTTGACATGGAGGGATATTCCGAAGGCGTCCAGGCAGTGGCGGTTCCCCTTTCTGTCAATAAAATTATTTGACCGATTTTAGCCCAATACTCAATTTGACCTGCTACTGATCGTTTAAATACTTTGGATTTAACTTTTGCTTTTGCGACAAGTTCATCAGATATTTTAACAGCGGTTGACATATTGTCTCCTTCCTTTGAGTTTTTGTTTTATATTGACCTTTAATGCAACCTATCACCTAATAATTCAAAAAATCATAGTCGGGTAGCTGGGTAATGAGTTCTCACCCACTGTTCTTTGACAGGTATTAATCCTTGTTCTGACAGCCATTTATTGGTCATGCCGCTTTGTGTAGACAAGGTCCTGGCAAGATGCCAAGGCCCTTGGCGTCGGATAAAAGGGGAGCATCAATTGATTAAACTCAAACTGCCGTTTGGCCAGCATGATTGCTTTGGCTTTTATTGGGGGTCATGTTCCATTGGGTGTCTTTCATTGTGCTTACCGCTTCCAAATAAAATTGTCTGCGTTACGTGCCATGCCTGGCACACACGGTATTTTCACAGGTGCCGGCTGTTTGGCATCCTGTTAAAAATGGTGATAGCGATTCAATGCCTTAAAAATAAGATACGGTGTTGTTCTGTTTTTGATTGTCGAAGGAAATTCCTTCACATATTGGCAACCCATCTTTTCATAAAAACCTTTTGAATTTGGGTCCGCCAAGATACCAAGCTCATTAATTTCTGCCGTTGCACACCAGTTTCTCAAATGATGGAACATCTTTGACCCAATGCCCTTCCCAATATGCAGAGGCTCAATGAACATATGCTCGAGCCAATAGCCTTTCCTGATTCTGATGTCTGAAATCTCTATATCCTCTGGTAGTTCAACGATAGAATAGTACCCGACAACGGAGCATTCCAATTCGAATACAAACACATTATTTTTATTGATATAATCTGAACTGATCGTAAGTTCATTATTCCAGATCTCAAAATATTCCTTTGGATAGTTCCAATATCTTTTAGATTCGAAGGATATTTTTGTAAGAATTTTTGCCTCATCATTTTTTGCTGATCTTATCATGATTAATTCTTCGCCAACGCAAAACATCTGTGGTTTACCGTCAGCATGTTTTTATTGGGCCCCCAGTATAGATAATTTCCCTATCTGTTTATATTTTCATCGCATTGTTGTATTGTTTTCAACAAATATTTTATGCTTTATTATACCCAGGTTTTAATCCCCGACCAGACATACACGAAAAATTATTATTATCGGTTTCATCATGGCCCAGTCAGCGACATATAACCTTGATGTTGACCAGCAGCGCAACCCTAAAGCAAGCGCATATTACAAGTGCGTTGAAAATCACTTTGAAGAACTGGAACAATCACGGGACTATATGTATGCATCCCGCCTGAGTTTCCGGCACACCTACGTCATGACAGTAATCTATAAATATTTGGATTGCGGTGACCTCCTAATGGGGGTTTTGCCAGGGATGACCTATTTCTTTTTCAATATTTCTTCCGGCCATTTTTCCCTGACCCCTTCTTCCCCGGTATAATAGGGGACCTTTGCGTCTTTCGTGAAGATGTCCATGGCGGGCAGGATATTGATTTTGCCTGAATCAGGATATTCACACACATCCACATTGGCCTTTGTGCGCAGGTCGATATACAGGAAGGGCTGGTCCCCGTGATTGTAAAACTGATGGGCACCTTCCAGGCCTTCTTCAAAGAAGATCATGTCGCCTTTGGATACGGTCTGATAGCCTTTTGGCGACCGCAGGGTAGCTTCTCCCTCCAGAATGACGAACAGTTCTTCAGCATTTCGGTGGAAATGGTAGGGATAGGAAAATTTATCCGGAAATAAGGATTTGATGTCAAAATGCAGGTATTTTGACTTTGATATCTCCTCCAGCGGCAGGCTGGATTTCCATAAGAAATCGGAAGCCGGGGAGTTGTTCTGTTTGAGTTCAATGTCTGCAAGTTTGTGTATGAAAGGCATAATTCCTTCCTCCTGTGCAATGGTTCGTCCAGTTTTATATAACAGGAAATATTGAAATAGGATAATGAAAAAAATTGTACAGGTGTGTTTATTTCTTTTGTTTTCCGTATCCATCGGCAGTTCATGGGTGAGTGCGAAAGACAGCCCAAAGAAACTGGACAGGATGAACCGGTCTGAAAGAAATTACCAGGTTCTCAATCAGTTCATCTCGGATTACGGGAAAGGAACTCCTGGAACAAATAAGTAT
>MGTJ01000043.1 GCA_001799395.1 Desulfobacterales bacterium RIFOXYA12_FULL_46_15
TAATGGTGATTCCCCGTTCTCTTTCAATATCCATGGAATCGAGGATCTGATCTTTCATATCCCTGTCCGGAATAATACCGGCAAGCTGGATCAGCCGGTCCGACAAGGTAGATTTCCCATGATCAATATGGGCAATAATACTGAAATTTCTGATATTCTTTTTATTTAACTTCAAATTCACTCCAAACTAATATATTGACAAAACCCCTGTATGCCGCTAATTTTTATGTCACATATTTATCAATTGAGTTGGAAAGTGTCAAGGAAAGCTCGTACCCAAGACACATAACCTGTGGAGAAAAAACGCATGACGCACTCCATTCTGATTGTTGATGACGATACCGCCATTATGGAAGCGGTTGAAGAATATCTCAAGATACTGAAATATGATGTCAAAAGCGCTTCAAATGCAGATGAAGCCTTAAGGATGCTTGAATCATTCAAACCCGATATCGTGCTGACGGATATCATGATGCAGGGGATGGATGGTCTTGAACTTACCCGGAGGATTAAAGAATGTTTTGACACCGATGTGATGGTCATGACCGGATACAGCGCCGCATATTCCTATGAAGAAGCCATCCAGGCCGGTGCCGGAGATTTTATTTTCAAACCTTTCCGGTTTGAAGAACTGGATCTCAGGATAAAAAGGGTATTAAGGGAAGCTGAACTAAAAAAAGAACGGACCCTGCTGTTAAAGGAACTGGAAAAGCTCGCCATTACAGATGCTTTAACCGGCCTTTATAATTCACGCCATTTTTTTTCCCAGCTTAAAATGGAAATCAAGCGATATGACCGTTATTCCAGGGCACTTTCCCTTCTCATCCTGGATATCGATTATTTCAAGCAATATAATGATACCTGGGGACATCTGGAGGGTGATAAGGTCCTGATGGGGATCGGCCAGGTCATCAGTTCGTGCATGAGATCCATGGATACGGCCTATCGTTATGGGGGTGAGGAATTTGCCATTCTCCTGCCGGAAACAAAACTTCAGAAAGCCTGTGTGGTGGGTGCAAGAATAAAAGACAACATCAGCTCGACCGTCTTTGAGCCGGAATTGGATGTTAAAAAATCAGTCACGGTAAGTATCGGAGCGACCGAACTTAAAGAGGGTGAGGATTTCAGATCGTTTATCGGCAGGACGGACAAGGCATTATATAAATCCAAGGATTCGGGACGGAATAAATTGACCTATATTCTTCCGGATTAATCCGAAATGATCCGCATGCTCAGGTCCACTGATCTTGCCTGATGGGTGAGTGCCCCGCAGGATATGACATCCACACCCGTGGCTGCAATTTTATTGAGTGTTTTTAAGGATACATTACCAGAGGCTTCTACAACGGCTCGCCCTTTGATATATTTCACCGCTTTTGCCATCATGTCATAGCCCATATTATCCAGCATGATTACATCCACGCCGGCATCAAGGGCTTCCTTAACTTGATCAAGATCAGACACCTCAACCTCTATTTTCATAAGATGCGACGCCCTGTTCTTAACCGCGGCTACGGCCTTGGTAATGGTCCCTGCAACCGCTATGTGGTTATCCTTGATCAGGATACCGTCATATAACGACATGCGGTGATTCCCGGCGCCGCCTGCCCTGACAGCCTCTTTTTCCAGGCATCTGAGACCCGGTGTTGTTTTCCGGGTGTCTGTGAGCCGGACATCAGGGTATTTCAATTCATCCATATAGGTGCGGGTTAATGTAGCGATCCCGGACAAACGCTGAAGAAAATTCAATGCCACCCGTTCCCCTTT
The DNA here is from genome assembly GCA_001799395.1 of Desulfobacterales bacterium RIFOXYA12_FULL_46_15. Lineage (GTDB taxonomy): Bacteria > Desulfobacterota > Desulfobacteria > Desulfobacterales > Desulfobacteraceae > Desulfobacula. The sequence continues at coordinate 1,768 of MGTJ01000043.1, forward strand.
TAAAAGAGCACCCAGATCGCCTTTGATTTTAAAAATAATATCTCCTGTTTTGATACAATCTCCATCAGAAAAACCACATAAAATTTCACAATTTTTGTCAAGCAATTGAAATACGCTTTTGGCAACTCCTGTTCCGGCCAGTATGAAAGACTCTTTTGCAACAATGATCCCATTCCCTGAAAAGGGTGCAAGCAGGATCGATTCCGTGGTGATATCACCGAGTCCGGAATCTTCAAAAAGGGCTAATCTGATGATCTCGTCAATTGTGTTCATATCCGGTTATCTCAGCTTTTGTATTCTTTCAAGATTTCCTTTGAGCTTGTTATTTTTTTCCTCAAGATCTGCATACAATGTCTTTACCTTCTGCTTGACATCTTCCGGGGCTTTTTCAAGAAAGCTTTCATTATGAAGTCGTTTTTGGACCGCCAAAAGCTCTTTTGTATTTTTATCAAGCTCTTTTTCAATTCGTTTGATTTCCTTATCAAAATCAAGAACCCCTTCGAGGGATACAAAACAGGTGGTGTTTCCCGTTACGGATGCTGCACAGGATTTGGGTATCTTATCGCTTTCGCAGAAATAAAAACTTTCCAGTGTTGAAAGATTAACAACAATGGGTTTGTTTTCCACAATGATGAGCTTTTCCTTTTCATCTTCCGTGCAGGCCAGCACTTTGACTTTTGTTGACGGCTGAATATTCATCTCGCTTCTGACATTCCGGATTCCTGAAATCAGGCCAATGATAAATTCCATTTCTTTTTCAACCGTTTCATTGCAGAAGGTCTTGTATTCTTTTTCACTATATGGGTAGGACGCTGCCATGATGGAGCCGTCGGTTGTGGGCAGGATATGAAAAATCTCTTCGGTCACAAAGGGCATGAAGGGGTGGAGCATGACCAGGATGTCTTTCAGCACTTTTGACAGAACGCTTCTGGCATTATCTCTTTTCTGTACCCCTTCTTTTTCATAAAGCGCCGGTTTGACGGTTTCAAGATACCAGTCACAGAATTCATGCCATACAAACTGGTAGATGGCAGAGGCAGCTTCATTAAACCGGTAGGTTTCAATGCCTTCCTTGACGCTGAGAGATGTTTTTGCACAGCGGGAGAGTATCCATTTTTCAGACAATCCAAGTTTTGAATAATTTATCTTTATATCTTTTTGTGTCACGTGCATGAGGGTAAAACGAGCGGCATTCCAGAGTTTGTTGACAAAATGACGGTATCCTTCCACCCTTGATTCAGACATTCTTACATCCCGTCCCTGGGCTGCAAAAGCGGCAAGGGTAAACCTGAAGGCATCGGCACCGTATTCATCGATCACTTTTAAGGGATCAATGACGTTTCCTTTGGATTTACTCATCTTTTTGCCGTGCTCATCCCTGACAAGGGCATGGATATAAACATCATCAAAAGGGACTTCTTCCATGAAATGAATCCCCATCATCATCATCCTGGCCACCCAGAAAAAAAGAATATCAAACCCTGTAACCAGGACCCGGGTCGGGTAAAAAGTTTTTAACAGATCCGTGTTCTCAGGCCATCCCATGGTGGAAAAAGGCCAGAGAGCACTTGAGAACCAGGTGTCCAGGACATCGGTCTCCCGGACGATTTCGGCAGACCCGCAGGAAGGACATGAAGAAGGATCGGTTTCTTCAACAATCACGGCATTGCAGCCCGGGCATTTCCAGACCGGTATCCTATGTCCCCACCAGATCTGCCTTGAAATACACCAGTCCCTGATATTGTCCATCCACTCAAAATAGGTTTTGGACCAGGTGTCCGGTATGATCTTTGTTCTCCCGCTGCGAACCGCATCAGATGCTTTTTTTGCCAGCGGGCCGACCTTGACAAACCATTGTTTGGAAAGTGACGGTTCAACAACGGTCCGGCACCGGTAACAATTCCCAACACTGTGTTTCATAGGCTCCTGCCTGACCAGGAGTCCTTGTTCCTTCAAGGCTTTTACAGCTTCATCCCGGCATGCAAACCGGTCCAGCCCTTGAAACTGCCCTGCCCCTTCCAGCATGATGCCGTCATCATCAATGACCTTCAATCTTTCAAGCCCGTGTTTTTCCCCCAGGGTAAAATCATTGGGATCATGAGCTGGCGTAACTTTCAGCACCCCGGTACCGAACCCGGTATCCACATACTCATCCCGGATGATGGGGATCAGTCTTTCCGTCAGCGGCAGCATTACCATTGTCTCAGTAAGATCCTTAAATCTCTCGTCCTTTGGATTAACGGCAACGGCAACATCTCCGAACATGGTTTCAGGCCTTGTAGTGGCTACGGTCAGCCCCTGCTTTTTGTTCACAAAAGGATACCGGATATAATAAAGGTAGGCATCTTTTTCTTCATACTCCACTTCAAGATCGGCGAGGGCGGTCTTGCATCTCGGGCACCAGTTGATAATATACCGGCCCTCATATATGAGGCCTTCCTTGTACAATCTTACAAATACCTTCCGGACAGCATCGGAAAGGCCTTCATCCATGGTAAACCGCTCCCGGTCCCAGTCACAGGATGCCCCCAGCCTCTTAAGCTGGTGGATAATCGCCCCTCCTGATTTTTCTCGCCATTTCCAGACTTCTTTGATGAAATCTTCCCGCCCGAGTTCATCCCGTGTCAGTCCTTTTTCAGCAAGGTTTCTTTCAACCACATTCTGGGTCGCAATACCGGCATGATCCGTCCCCGGCATCCAGAGCACATTATGCCCTAAAAGGCGCTGATACCGGCACATGATATCCTGGATCACATTATTTAATGCATGCCCCATATGCAGCACGCCTGTGACATTCGGCGGCGGGATGACAATGGAAAAAGGTTTTTGGTCACTTTTATCCTTTGCTTTGAAAAACCCGTTATCAAGCCAGAATTGATACCATTTTGTTTCAATATCTACCGGATTATACCCTTTATCGAGAGACTCGGAACCCATAACACAACTCCTAAACCCATATTAATGAAAAAGGGGATTTTCAATGAATCCCCGTTACACCTTATGATTAAGCTGATTTTTTTATTTCAGACAGTTCCGATCTGATCAAGATCTTTTTGCAAACTGTCTCTTATCCCTGCAATTTCTCTTTCAATCACTTTTTCCATCACCTGAAAAAGAATGGTTTGAATTTTACCGGCAAACTGTTTCTCAATCACTTTTTCCAGTGCAGCTTCAACCTGTTCCGAAGTCAAGGCCGGAAATCCTTCAGAATCCCCGCCGGAACTGCCGGTATCCGATAACATGGCCGTATTTTCTACAAAATCAAAATCTTCATCAAAATTTTCAATTTCACCGGCAGATTCGGCCTTGATGATATCCGGATCAAAACCTGTTTCTTCCTCTTTGGCCCTGTTCGGATTGGGACCCGGTTTTCCCTCTTTCACAATATCCGTCAATTCGATTATATCATCCTCAGTCCCCGGGCCATCCATAACGATATCCGTCAATTCGATCATATCATCTACGACTCCATCAACATTTACCCCGTCATCATCCCAATCGGCCATAAGGTCCTCACTTTATTAAGATATTAATTATAATACCCATCCCGGTTCAAACGGACACCAAAAAATATCAAAGCCGGATCAAAGTGTCAACCATTTAAAAACAGGATGCATCGGACTGATCCTGACTATCCTGAAGATTTAAAAAAAGGTTTACAAGAATTCAAGTTTATTCTAAAGAATTAAAAACATGCAGAAATTTATCATCCCAGACATAATTCAGGCCCCGACAAAAGGAACAATAACAGGCCGGGACGCAAAACATATGTTCAAGGTTTTGCGGCTGAAGAAAGGGGCTGTTATTATCATCTCCAATGGCCGGGGAAAAGATTTTTCAGCAAGGATTCTTTCTGTTTCCGTTGAACGGATAGAATTGGATATTATTGAAGAATTAACCCTGGCAACAGAGTCCCCCATTGATATAACGCTGTGTTCCGGCATGCTCAAAGACAATAAAATGGATTTTGTGATCAAACATGTAACCCAGCTTGGGATCACAAAATGGGTTCCCTTTTTCTCTGAGCGATCCATACCCAGCCCTGATGCAAAAAGAATAAAAAAAAGATACGAACGATGGGACACCATTGCCGGAGAATCTTTGAAGCAGTGCCAAAGAAGCAGGCTTCCTGAAATCTGTATGCCCATAAATTTCGAAAGCCTGCTGACCCTTCCCGAACCCTCTGATTTAAAACTGGCCTTCTGGGAAAAGGCATCGGCAAAATTTGAGGCCTTAAAGGGGAAAGAGGATGTCAGCCGGGTGTTTATCCTTATCGGGCCTGAAGGCGGGTTCTCAGAAAATGAAATAGAACAGGCAGAACAAAAGGGATTTTTTGCCTGCTCCCTTGGTCCCAGAATCCTGAGAGCCGAAACTGCATCCATTTCAAGCTGCACATTGATCCAGCACCTTTTCGGGGACCTCTGAATTCATATCCGGGAACAAAATATTTTCCCTTGACATCAACAACCAAAAGGCATATAAACGCTTTTGTTGTTTTAAGCCCAGGTAGCTCAGTCGGTAGAGCAGGGGACTGAAAATCCCCGTGTCGGCAGTTCAATTCTGTCCCTGGGCACCACAACAACGATAAGGCTTTCAGCGTTTTTTGCGCTAAAAGCCTTTTTTTTTAAGTAAGCACATGACAAAGCTTGGAAAAATTTATCTTGAAATCGGCAATATCTGTAATCTTTTATGCCCTTTTTGCCTGCCTCACCTGCGTCCTCCCCGGACAATGACGGCTGAACAAATTGCAGCGCTCCTTCCTCAAATTAAAAAAATAGCATCATCGGTGTGTCTGCATGTTCTGGGTGAACCCTTATATCACCCGGAATTTGATGAAATTTGCGATCTTTTGACCTTGTGGGATATACCGGTCCAGATAACAACCAACGGCACCCTGCTCCATAACAAAAAAGAGGTTATCCTGAAACAAAACTCAATCCGGCAGATGAATATATCGGTTCATGCTTTGGATTGGCTTCCTTTGGCCCGTGATTGCCACAGGCTTCTGAACGAAATCCATCAGTTCTGCTGTGAAGCCCGGGTTATCCGGCCTGAAATGTATATTAACCTTCGATTCTGGAATTTTAATAAAATTGAACAATCTCCTTCCTTTCAATTTTTCCGGTCCCTGTTTAATTCTGATGGGTTTAATTTTAATGAGTCAAAAATAGATCTCAGATGGAAAAAAAGTTTTCATATTATAGACAGACTCTACCTGCATTTTGATATGCAATTTCAATGGCCTTCTTTGTCTAATCCCGTCCGTAGCGAAAAAGGGTATTGTTACGGACTTACCCATCATTGCGGGATATTGGCAGATGGGAATGTCGTTCCCTGCTGTCTGGATGGAAACGGGACGATTATACTGGGAAACTGTTTTATAACACCTCTTGAAGAGATTCTAAACTCACCCCGGGCAAAAAACATGGCAGATCATTTTAACAAAGGAGAACTGGCTGAATCCCTCTGCCGGCGCTGCTGTTTTATTTCAAGATTTGATAAAAAAGCCGGCCATCTGCAAAAAAATAAATCCTGATTTCGGATCAGCCTGTTCTTAAAAACTTATAATCAAATCTCCTGCCGGGCTGATACCGGTGTTTGCCGTTTGTCCAGAATTTCCCGGATGGACAGGACAAGGTCCTGGTTGGAAAAAGGTTTTGAAAGAAATTTAATTATCCCTATTTCAAGGGCTTCGGCCTCTGAAAGTGTTTCACTGTAACCTGTGCAAAGGATAACCGGAATATCTGCACGGATACTCAAAATTTTTCTGGCCAGCTCTCCCCCTGTCATCTGGGGCATGGTCATATCCGTTACAACGAGATCGAATTGATCCGGGGCATTTTGAAAGGCGGTTAATGCCCTGGCCCCATTTTCAAATATACTGGCCTTATAGCCTGCAAGCGTTAAAAACTCCTGAAGGATCATGCGGATATCTTCTTCATCGTCCACCACCATGATCCTTTCTGACCTGCCCTTATATGCTTTTTCATTTTTTACCTCCATCTGCCGGTGTGCATCCTGATCTTCGACAACGGGCAGATAGATATAAAAGCTGGAGCCTTCCCCAACCCGGCTTTGAACTTTTATATGGCCTTCATGCTCTTCAACAATGGCATGGACAAGGGCGAGACCAAACCCTGTCCCCTTGCCGATTTCCTTTGTTGTAAAATAGGGGTCAAATGCCTTTTTAAGGGTCCCGTCATCCATCCCGTGGCCGGTATCCGTCACTTCAAGCTCAAGATAAAATCCTTTTTTTATTTCCTGATCAAACACATCCATCCCGCCTGAAATGAGTTTTTCATTTAGCCGGACTGTCAGAACCCCGCCTGTTTCATCCATGGCATGATAGGCATTTGTACAAAGATTCATGACCACCTGGTGCATCTGGGTCGGATCTGCAAGGATTTTTGATTTTGATGCAATGGCTTCAGTGATATCAATGGTGGATGGAATGGATGACCGCAACAATTTCAAGGCTTCTTTAATGACAAGATACAGGCTTAAGATTTGTTTTTCAAATTCCGTCTTCCGGCTGAAGGTCAGGATCTGCTGGGTCAGCTCAGCCGCTCTATGTGCCCCTTTAATAATCTGTGACAAATGCCCCCTGGCTTTTGCAGGGCTGCAAAGATTCAGCTCGGCCAACTGGGCATACCCGAGAATGCCTGACAGGATATTATTAAAATCATGGGCAATACCACCGGCAAGGGTCCCGATGGCTTCCATTTTCTGGGATTTTTCCAGTTGGACAGCCAGGTTTTTACGTTCCAGGGCTGCTTGTTTGTATTCTGTTATATCCCGGCTCTCCGTCATAATAAAAGCGACTTCCCCTGACTGGTTTAAAATGGATTTTATGGAAATATCAATATTTCTGATCTCATTATGTTTTGAAATACTGGTGGTTTCATATCGTACAAAATCTATTTTTGTTGCTTTTCTTATTGCTTCTTTCAATTTCTGTCGGATTTTTGGATCATGCCGCCACCATGGCGCCTGCCAGAAAGGCTTGTACCTGACATCCTCGGCTGTGCATCCGGAAAATTCAAGAAGACTCTGATTGATTTCTTCAAGGATGCCTGAAGGAGATAATATCCCTGTGAATTGAAAAGATTGATTAAACAGGCTTCGAAGCTTTAAATCGTTTTCCACAAGAGCGGCCTGAACCTCAATATTTTTCCTGATCTCAGTCTTGATCCGCTCCTGGTTTTGTTCTAGTTGCTCCATAAAAGAATTAAAATGGCGGGCAAGTTGGCCGAATTCATCGGATTTGCCCTCATCCATGCGAACGGAAAAATCTCCCCCTGCGCCCCGTTCAAGTTTTTCCATGACTGAAACCAAAGGCTTTGTAACAGATGTACTGATTAAATAAGTAATGCCGATAGAGGATAGAATAATGATGACCAGGATAAAAATAATAATATTTCTCAAAGTATGGATCGGCATAAAAACATCTTCGGCATAACAGGAAGATGCCACAATCCATTTATAATCCGGCAGGTATTTGAATATGGCAAGTCTTTCCCGGCCACTTTCATTTCCTTCATCTGCGTGGAAATATTTTATTTTCCCATTTTTTTCCCGGGCTATCTGTTTAAAAAACTCTTGTGGATAGGCTGATTGATAAGATTGAGTATCTCCCGGGATATCCGGATGAACGAGCATGGTGCCATCTTCGGAAAGAACAAAGGCACACCCTGTCCGGTCTGTTTTATGATAAAGAAGATTATCTCTGAAATCATTGATATCCACCAACTGATCGAATTCCCTTCGATAGGATGACACTGAAATAATCCAGTCCAGAGGTTCAAAATACAGCATAAAGAGAGCCTTGGGTTGCGATTTCTCCTCCCCGGGATTTTTCCAGTCATACTCCAGGTAACCATTGCGGGTTTCCAGTTGGCGCCGGACAAATTCAAAAGAAGACACGTCCGTATTCTTCAGTTTTGAATTCGGGTGAATTTCGACAATGCCCTTACTGTTGAGACAATAAATATATCCGCTGATACCGACGGGCTGGGTTAAAAATATCTCTTCAATCCTTTCGACGGCTTCAGCTCTGCTCAGGCTGCCGGATCTGTACCGCTCATAAAAATGCCGGGCAATGTCCATGTTTTTTTCAGCAATGGCGTGCAGATGAGTCTTAATGGACACTGAGGCAGAGGTTTTTATCAGGTCTGCCAATGCATCGTTCTGATCCTGCAATTCTTTTTCAATGCTGTTCTGAAGTATTTTTTTGACCTGGTAATAAATAAAACCGCTTCCCATGAGAATTAACGGGATAAATACAAAGAGGAAGGTGATTAAAAGCCGGTTTCTGAATTTTAATGTACCAAACAGCATTATATTCTTTATCCGATAAGATTCCGAACCTTTGAAAGAAGGCCGGTGAATTTATATAGAACAAGGCCTTTACAAATGCAACGGGTTATTCTAATTCGACGGTATAAAATCAAGGCTGTAGGAAGTGATCAGTTTTACCGGGTCATAGGACATCTTGGCCTGTCGAAGGCCCTTGATACCGAGATCCTGCTCACGGTTGACATATTGACAGATATCCCGGAGGAATATGGCTGTTTCATGGTTGATCACCTGGGCCGCACCTTTAAAACCGGCATCGGCTTTTTCAAACTGGATATCATAGGTAGATGCATTCAGACGGCTGAAAACGGAAAATGCGATAAGCTTTCCGCCCACGGTAATAGCCAGCCCTTCAAGACCCAGTTCTTCGAAATACCTGAATGACGTCTCAATAGCACAAAACTCCTGGACAAGATCATCAGAGGCTGCTTTATGAATGTTTAAAATCCCTTTTGAAAATAAAAGGCATTGGGCTTTTAATTCCCCTTTAATTGTATGAACCTGATAATCCGGATAGGATCGTTTGAATTGGGATATCAGATTCTTTTTTTTATGCAGTTTTTCTCCTGTCAGATCGCACAGGCTTTTCACCTCATAGAGATATTCTGCAAAATCCGGTTCTTCCCTGACCATGAAATAGGTTTCAATATCAGGATATTTTTTCAGATAGTCTGAAGGGATAAGGCCGAAAGACGGCTCAATCCCGATACGTTTGAGTTGGAGGGCCAAAACAACCAGCTCTTCAGGATAAAAATCATTACCCAGCGGCATGAATGAACATTGGCTGACCCCGTCATAGATCAGAAGCCTGCCCTGATAAAGGGTAAAGGACAGGTCGTAAACATCCTGCCAGGCAAAAAGATTTGAAAAATTATATTCACAGGATTCAGGGTTGAATCTTTTAACATAGGCGTAAATAAGCTCTTTGTCTGTTAATTCAAACCGGTTGAATTTGGGAAATTGCGTTTTCTGATGCAGGTGTAAAACCGTTTCAGGCCTGTACATTCTATAAATCCTTATATCTTAGAGGAATATGGTCTTTGAGCACATCAAACCCCAGCTCTTTATAAAAAGCGGTTGTCCCGGGTTCTGCAACAAGCCCGATCCAGTCCACGCCGTTTTTTTTAAGTTCTTTGATCAGTGCCTGGATAATTTTTTTACCTGTTCCTTTTCCTCTGTATGCTTTTAAAACCGTAACGTCCTGAATGTAAGCATCACTTACAAGATCGGAAAGGGCCCGGCCCATTCCGATCAGTCTTTTTTTATAAAAAGCTCCTACAAAGACGGCTGAATCTTTAACAATAAAATTTAAAAACCCGGGATTCAGATCATAGGAAGGCTCCCACCATCCGGCATCTTTATAAAGACCTTTCAAGTCTTCCGGTGAAGCAAAGGTAATGGGTTCGATCGTCACCTGATGTAAAGATTCATCCGGCATGCAGACCATCCTTTTTTTAAATTATATGTCTCTCAGCATCTTTTTTGCAAAATGAGGTAAAATAAAAGAGGCTTCATGTATACCCGGGCTGTAATATTTCAACCGGTCCTGAACCCCATCCGATACGGGCCTTGCCGGCTTTGTAAGCTCAGGTCCCAGCGATCCCAGGCAGATGCCTATATTGCCGCCCGGATATGTTGGAATCATAATACAGGAATACCCCTGTTTTATAAAGAGCTCTTTTGTAATCTTTGCAAGGCGGATAACCCATTCTTGATGAAGAAAAATAGATTCCCCCTGAGTTGCTACAATTCCATCCGGTTTTAATGCAGCCTTCAAACCTTTGTAAAAGGGCTTTTTAAAGAGGACGTCCCCGGGTCCGATAGGGTCTGAAGAATCGACAATAATAACATCGTATCGGCTCTTCTTCTCAAGGACAAAGGCACAGCCGTCACCTATATGGACCTTGATTCTCGGATCATCAAACCCGCAGGCAAGGCTTGGCAGAAATTGTTTTGAAACCTTGATTACATCTTCATCAATCTCGCAGAAATCAATATCCGTTACACAGTCATGACGGCAGACCTCTCTCAATATACCGCCATCCCCTCCCCCGATTACAAGAACGGTTTTTGGACAGGGGTGGGCAAACAACGGAACATGGGCAAGCATTTCCTGGTACGCAAATTCGTCAAATTCAGTCAATTGTATAATCCCGTCCAATGCAAGCATTTTTCCGTGATTACGGGTCTGATAGACGTCAATTTGTTGAAACTTGCTTCTTTTGCTGTAAAGAACCTGTTCAATCTGAAGGGAAAATCCCATCCCCGGCCACATGGGACAGGTCTCAAAAAACCAGCCGTCTTTGATCTGATGATGGTTTTCCATCTTTATCCTCCGTCATAATCAAAAAGCCCGGCAATTGATACATGACTGAATTGCCGGGCTTTGTTTTCTACTGTTGGTAATTTATTGTCTTAAAGCGATCTGCATTTTGTAATGGCCGCCCTTGAAAAAGGACATGGCAAACTCTGCAACCTGACGGGGATCATAAAATTTACAGCTGAACACATCCAGATATACGGTATTGGATGCATTGGCAAAATGCCCGGATATCAAAGAGGTCTCAATAAGTTGCGTCATACTGAAGCCCTCAACCTTTTCATCCTCCCCGAAATGAACGATCTTGCAGTCTCCATACCGCTTCATTTCAATAAGATCACTCAATTCATGGACGAACCGTTCAATACGGGTTGCATCCCTGATGATCTCAGGATCGGCTTCATAAATATCAAAAGAGGCCAGAACACCCCAGGGGGCTTTCCGTTCATATTCTTTTTTCCAGGAAATCGGGTAAATCTTTGATTTTTTGATAACCTCCCCGACTCTCTGTTGTTCAAAGGGCTTTGCAATAATCCCCCGGTTCTGATCCGAAGAAATGACGACATTCTCGGATTCAAAAGATTCTTTCATTGAGTTGACCGCAACTTCCAGGTCAATGCTGTCTCCACAGGTAAATATATCCACGGCCGCATAATCATGTTCCGGCCATGCATGAATAGTGAAATGTGATTCTGCAATCACCACAACCCCGCTGACACCCTGGGGTTCAAACTTATGAAAAGAAGAACTGATGATCGTGGCCCCGCTTTCCCTTGCTGCATTCAAAAGGGCGTTTTCGACACGAACTTCATCCAGGAACGCTGTGGCACCGCATTCATAATACTCGACGGTCATTTGTCTTCCCAGAGCAAAACATTCACCACCCTGAGCGTCATCAACAAATTTAATATTTTTATCAAGCATTAACGCTGTCTCCAATAATGAATAAAAATATCTGTTATTATTATCCCGAACATCTTCGGGATTCCCAAAACCAAAAAACAAACCACCCCTCATGAGCATGCCGGCAGGGACATGCAAAAGGGCAAGAAACCGTTCAAAACCTCCAAATCAATAATTTTCCATTATTGACTTAAATCTTTCAAACTCAGTATTTGCCGGCAGATTCCTTTTCTTTAAAATGTTTATCATACTCGGGGCATTAAACCGTAAATACGGGTTTGCCCTTAACTCATCATCCAAAGTGGATACTATTAACAGGGGATCATAATTTCTCAAATATTCCCTGATACCCGGGTTGTCTTTTTCAATATACTCTGCCATTTCCATGGATTCGATCACATAATCGTGGCCGCCATAAATTTTTGTATTGCCGGAAAAAGAGATCAACCGTTTCAGGGAAGAAAAAAAAGTATTCAGATCCCCGGTAAAACAATTACCAATGGTCCCGTTAAACAGGGTATCGCCCGTGACCATGAATTCATCGGTTTTGAATGTCACTGAATCCTCTGTATGTCCGGGTGTGGGAATGACTTCCAGAACTTCCTGATCAAGTTTCAGAGTCTGATCGGAATGTATCTGTCTGCAGTCAATAAACCTTGCACCTGTTTGTTTGAGCAGGGCATGGTTTCCGGGAGTATGATCTTGATGGGAGTGGGTGTTGGAGACATATTTAATGCGGATTTGATTCTTCTCTGCAAAAGAAAGTATGTCTTCTACCCCCCCAGCATCAATTGCAATTCCCTCGCTTGCGGAATATACAAGATATCCCAAATTATCTGTTGAGTATTTAACTTGCCGAATAAACATGAAAATCTCAATCTTAAATGCATAAAACCATCATTTTGGGGTTAATATCTACCCATAAAATTTTATGGGTATTTCCAATAATCAAACATATTCTTTTACAGGATTTTTCAAGATTTTAAAAGACTTATTCTTAAATCAGGATTGATTTTTTTTTATCACATTGAAATTAAATAAAATATTCCATAAATAAAAAACAAATGATCCATATCTTTTTTATCCATAATGTTTGCCTTCTTTTAAATTTTCATGCTATAGAAAATTCTGCTGCACGCTCAATGCGGCTCAACAGCTCTTTTGATAATGGAAAGGATAATAAAAATTCAAAAGGAAATTTCATGAGCAATTATGACCCTGATTACACGGAAAAAGATACAAAGAAAAAACACAAATCCCCAAAATTTCGTGACTATTATGATGAAGAGTTTGATGAAGAAGACGAAAAGGAACTCTATAAAAGAAAAAACAAACTGGGGAAAAAGCCCAAAAGGAAAAAGGATTCCGATAATGACTGGCCTGAATAATACTCTGATATCCGATCCGGCCGGATCTATACGGCCGCGAAATTTCAACCCCTGTATCACGCTTTTTAAAAATTGCAGCATAAAATATTAGTAACCGGGACAACTCCTGACTATATCCAGTGGCTAAAGCTATCCTGCCCGGATACGGCCCTTTTCATAACCCATCCGGATATCCGGAAAAATGCCTCTGAAGACCCTCCCGGGGGTGATGAAGAAATCCTTGTTCCATTATCCGATCACAACCTGGTTCTGGATACCCTGCTCACGCATTTAAAAAAGTGGGGCCAGACCCTTGACGGCATTTTCAGCTTTGACTGCGAATCCATGGAACTTGCATCCTTTATCGCCCGGCAATTAAACCTGGATTATCCATCCCTTGAAGCCGTACGCAATGCCAGGGATAAATACATATCCAAGCAACTATGGCAGGATCATCAGATCGGATGCCCGCAAATATCCCCTATCAACTCGGCTTCAGAAGCTGTCAGATTTTTCACGGCCACGAATGCAGGATGCGTATTAAAACCCTTTACCGGCAGCGGCAGTGAACTGGTGTTTTGGTGCAAAAGCGGATCAGACTGTCATACTGCCTTTGGGACCATAGAAAGGGAACTGCAAAACAGGAATGAAAACCCTCTTTTTAAAAGGAATTCTTCAAAAGGCCATCTCATGCTGGCCGAAGAATATGTCAAAGGCCCTGAATACAGTTGTGATTTTATTGTTGAAAACAAATCCGTACGGGTTATCCGGCTGGCAAAAAAAATAAAATCACCCCTGAAGCCCTTTGGCACTATCCTGGGCTATATCCTGCCCGGCGACCTGCCTCATGCCGTAGCTGAAAATTATCTTTATGAAACCCTGCTCAAAGGCTCAGCCGCCCTTGGAATCCAAAGAGGGCTCTGCATGGCGGATTTTATTGTTTCCGGCAACAGGATCATGCTTATCGAGATGACCCCAAGACCGGGAGGAGATTGCCTGCCGCACATGCTGAAAGAATGTGCAGGTCTTGACATGCTGAAAACCAGTCTTGATTTTGCAGGAAAAATCCCTTTGACCCTGCCGGATATCCGGAATTTTTCCCCTTGTATGGCCATACGGATTCATGCTGCTGAGGAAGGGATTCTGAGAAGAATCGAATACCGGCATCTTATGGAAGACAAGCAAGTCAAATCCGTATATTTGACCAAAAAACCCGGGCATAAAATCAAACTGCCTCCAAAAGATTATGATTCATGGCTCCTGGGACACGTGATCATTTCGCTGTCTGCCTCGGATTCTCCTGAATCCCTGGCAGCAGGGCTATTGGAAAAAATTGAAATCTCAATAGAAAAAGAAAAACCAGGAGACTCTCTCTGATGTCTGAGCCGAAATCGTCCGTCACTCCGCTTCTGGAAAAGGATATGCTTGATAATTTCATCAGGCCTTATTTCAACCAGAGGAAAACCTATCTTTCTCTTGTACAAAAGCACGGCTCTCCCTTATGGATTCTTGAATCCCAGGTTTTAAAAGACAAGGCCCGGAGGTTTTCACAGGCATTTTGCACATATTTTGATCAGATTTCCTGTTATTTTGCCATGAAAAGCAATAACCATCCTGAGGTGGCTGCAACCCTTCTTGAATCCGGGTTCGGTCTTGATGTGTCCAGCGGTATTGAATTACAAACCGCTTTAAATCTCAATGCAACCGATATCATCTTCAGCGGACCGGGTAAAACAGATGAAGAACTGAC